>CAYGNS010000069.1:0-1203 GCA_964351295.1 uncultured Gammaproteobacteria bacterium | reverse complement strand
TAACTACGGGCCATTGGCATCCGTCTCTGGCAACGTCATAACGGTCGGAGTGATTATTCCAGGCAATGAGACATCGCATGACATGCTCGTACAAATTGAGGGCGACACCATGGTGGGGGATCTGAGTTTTAACGGTGCCAACATCGAGATGGGCAACAACCAGATACGAGATGTGAATCAGATCGATGCCACCACAGTGAATGCCCGTCCTGCCGCCGGCGACGGGAGCGTGACAGCCGACTCGATGGAAACCGATCTGATCTCAGCGGATGACTTTCGCTATACCAATCCGTAAAGCAGGGGAGCGTTCAAATGCGAGTGGTCGGTGAAGTACTCACTTCTTTAATTATGTCCTGCAGCGTGGACGGTTTGCCGGTGGATCTCATCGAGGGCATCGTTAGAACGGAGTCCAGCGGCTACGTGTACGCGCTCTCAGGAAGCTATGAAAACAAAGGGTACTACCTGCTGCCCAAGAACAAGGATGAGATCGAGTACGCGCATGCGGTGGCGTATGCCTCGATGAAGCGCGACATTAATATCAGCATTGGGCTGATGCAGGTGAACTCGGTGCACATTGAGAAAATGGAGACGCAGCCCGTTGTCGTTTACGATCCGTGCAACAATGTTTTGATTGGCAGTGCGATCTTGAAAGAAATTATGAACAGAACCTGCGAGACGGGCGTGACGGATGAGTGTTTAGACGCCTCACTGCGCCAATACAACACAGGCTCGATAAAGCCTTCTTCCGCGGGTCAAGAGTATGTGGCCAAAGTAAGATCTAATATCTCCCCAACACCCTCAAGGCTAGTTACCCAGAATAAGCCGACGGTGTTGTCGGCGCCGATGCCGATTCAGGCAAACTAGGGCTTTCTTTACCGGGGGTGACGGCACCGAATGGGTGCTGAGCCTTAGTCGGTTGGACTCAATGCGTTTTTTTGCTGTATTTTGCTGCGAATGAAGTCGATGTGTCGATCCGACAAAATATCTTCAATCGAATCAAAAAACCCGCGGGTCCGCAAGGCATCGACTAACTGACGACTCGGCACGTCATAGTCCATGGACAGAATGGTCGCGGTCAGATCGTCGCCTTTTTCAACCACCAGTTTAACCAGTTCACTCAGGGTGGCGACTTGCGCGAATCGCTCTGCAATGGACGTCTCGAGCAGCGTATCGCCGTTGGCAATGCGAAACATCGCCAGCGCA
>CAYGNS010000068.1:0-8449 GCA_964351295.1 uncultured Gammaproteobacteria bacterium | reverse complement strand
CTTGGGTGACCATGGGGCCACGCCAAATCATCGGCGTGTCCTCTTCAATCATAAAGCCGATAGACATGATCTTTATGCCCATATTCTGCAAAGGCAAGAGCATCTTGTTCGGGAGGGTATCTGGCTTGCCGCTCACACCTAACATACGTGGCTGGCTAGGTCCGTAAATATCGGCATCCAGAATCGCTACGTTAGCACCTGCTTTACGTAACGCTAAGCTAAGATTGGCTGAAACCGTGGATTTGCCCACCCCGCCCTTGCCCGAGGCGACCGCAATGATATTTTTTACGCCCGCAACGGCTTGCGTACCTTGTTGCACGGAGTGCGAGATAATGCGTTGTTCAATTTCAATTTCAAGATCCCGTTGCTCAAACACCACATCGCGCAAAGATTGATGAATCAATTGGCTAAGGTTCTCATACACTAACTCGACGGGATAACCTTTACGCAACTTTAAGGCAACCGTCGATGCGTTCACCTCAAGCGATACCAGCGCATTATTGGCAGTTAAAGACTGCTGCGTGTACGGGTCAATAACGGCCGCGAGCCGCGTTTTGATCTGGTCTTGCAAAGATTCGGACATGTCTAGATATACAAGGATTAACAGTGGTCGAATGCTACCACCCGCCGAGTCGTCACGCCATGAGCTTGCTCGCGCACTGCACGAATTTTTTAGATTCTGCTTTCTAAAATACGCTCGTGAGTGCCGCCGGCGTTTAAAAGGAAAGGCGCCTCAGACTATCGCTACCGTGCGCCCTTACATTAAAGTTCCTGTCACTAACTCTTGTGTTTACGCATCGCTTTCAGCTGTAAACGGTGGTGATGCAGTAGCGGTTCGGTATAGCCGCTCGGTTGTTCCTTGGCTTTAAAGACTAAATCCAGCGCCGCTTGATAAGCGATACTTTGGTCTAGCGCATCCGTCATCGCCACGTAATTGGGATCGTGCGCGTTTTGTGCATCAACCACAGCCGCCATACGCTTAAACGTTGCCAATACTTGTTCGCGAGTGGTTAATCCGTGGTGCAGCCAATTGGCTATGTGCTGGCTGGAAATACGCAAAGTCGCACGATCTTCCATCAAACCCACATCGTTAATATCGGGCACTTTGGAACACCCTACGCCCTGATCAATCCAGCGTACGACGTATCCCAAGATTCCTTGCGCGTTGTTATCAAGCTCGCGCTGTATTATTTCTGGGCTGTAGTGTTCGTCAGCATGCTGCAACGGTACGGTCAAGATATCGTCCAACGATGCGCGCGTACGCTGTGCCAACGTTTTCTGCACTGCAAAAACGTCCACTTGATGATAGTGGGTGGCGTGCAGCGTGGCACCGATGGGTGATGGTACCCAAGCGGTATTTGCGCCTGCCTGAGGATGTGCGATTTTCTCAATGAGCATTTGCGCCATTTCGTCGGGCATAGCCCACATCCCCTTACCAATTTGCGCACGGCCGCTTAACCCACACTCAAGCCCTATATCAACATTCCAATTTTCATAGGCTTTGATCCAAGCGCGCTGTTTGATGCCCGCTTTCGTCGTCATAGGTCCCAACAGCATGCTTGTGTGAATCTCGTCGCCAGTGCGATCTAAAAAACCGGTATTAATGAACACTGCACGGTTCTGCACGGCTCGAATGCATTCTTTTAAGTTAACGGTGGTTCTGCGTTCTTCATCCATCACCCCTATTTTGATCGTATACCTTGCGAGTCCTAGCGCGTCTTCTACGCGATTAAATAGGTTATTGGCAAATTCAACTTCTTTTGGCCCATGCATTTTGGGTTTGACGATATAAACACTGCCCGTGCGAGAATTTTTACGCGGCTCATTACTGTGCAAATCGTGTAGGGCAATCATCACACTCATCATGGCGTCCATGATGCCTTCTTGAATCTCGCGACCATCGCCGTCCAATATGGCTGGGTTACTCATAAGGTGCCCCACATTGCGACAGAACAGCAAGCTACGGCCCTGTAAAACCAGCGGCTGGCCTTGCGCGCTGGTGTAGACTTTGTCGTCGGCCAGTCGCCGAGTCATCATATTGCCTCCTTTTTCAAAGGAATCTTCAAGATCGCCACGCATAAGCCCCAGCCAATTGCGGTACACAGCCACCTTATCATCGGCATCCACCGCGGCCACTGAATCTTCAAAGTCTTGAATGGCGGTAATTGCAGCTTCTAAAGTTACGTCTTTAACGCCTGCTTTATCGGTGGCGCCAATCGGGGAGTCAGCGTCTATTTCGATCGCTACCCGCAGCCCGTTATGCCTAAGAAGAATTGAGGTTGGGGCGTTAGGCTCACCTTGAAAACCCATAAATTGTGCAGGGGCTGCTAGTGCACCGTCTCCAGTTGGCGTGCTCGCAGCAAGTGCATATTCACCCGCTGGCGCTTTGACCACACGATAAGCGACTACATCGGTATGACTTATGGCTAAGCCTTGCCCACTCATTAACGGAAAGTGCGCATCCAAAAATTGCCGTGCCCAAGCTATTACGCGATCACCCCGAACCGCATTATAGGCACCAACGGCCTGCGCCCCACCATCAGATTCAATAGCATCAGTTCCGTACAATGCATCGTATAAGCTACCCCAACGCGCATTGGTCGCATTTAAAGCAAATCGCGCATTGGCCGTGGGCACGACCAGTTGTGGGCCAGCTTGATGGGCAATTTCTTCGTCAACCCCTGATGTGGTAATTGCGAACGCAGGACCCTCTGGAACCAAATAACCGATCTGTTGCAAAAACGCCTTATAGCGAGCTTGATCGAATTGCCCTGCGTTCGCCACGTTCCAAGCATCAATTTGTGTCTGCAGCGCCTCGCGTTCAGCGAGTAGAGCCAAATTTTGCGGTGTGAGGTCCTTAACGATTTGTGCCAGCGAGTGCCAAAACTGCTCTGCACTAATGTTGAGCCCTTCGAGTGCCTCCTGTTCTACAAAATGGACGAGAGGGGCGGCCACGTGTAGTTCGCTTCTTTGCAAATACTGATCGGTAAGTTTAGTCATGGATTGAAATTCTGAATTAAGTGTAAGACGAGAGGCTTACAGTGCATATAGTGGGTTTGGTAAGGCCATATACGGCCTTTCCAACTGTGGTGGAACTCTACCGTTAAATGACGCGATATCGTCGATATTATCGCGCAAAAATAAGCAAAAACATTGATTATTGACATTCATAGGGCTTATACAGACTAGACTATTGACCAAAGTGATGGATTCGTGAGTAGTATTCAAATTGCGAATAGTAGTCATTGGATGACTGCGCTTTGATCAACATTAATCTGCAGGTATGGTACGCACCATCGGAGTGGAAAGCGAGTAAAGCGGTTCGCCAAGGGCCTCAAAACGCGCCATTACAGATACTTTTGGCTTCCGCACTACGCTCGCTAGCGAGTTGCGCTCAATTGCATCGAAGAATTTTTCAGATTCTCTCTAGAAACTATTCAGAAACTATTAAGGAAACTAAACATGTCAAACTACCAAGATGAGATTAAAGCGGCCAGCAAATTAATTGCGGCCAACGGCTCGGCATTCGAAGGGATTAATCCCGAGTATGCTGCACGCATGCGCATGCAAAATCGCTTTCAAACCGGACTCGATATCGCACGCTATACGGCGGACGTGATGCGCAAAGACATGGCTGAGTACGACGCAGACTCGGCAAAATACACTCAGTCGCTCGGTTGCTGGCATGGGTTTATCGCGCAGCAAAAAATGATCGCGGTAAAAAAACATCACGGTACCACCAGTAAACGCTATCTATACTTGTCTGGCTGGATGATCGCCGCGCTGCGTTCTGAGTTTGGACCGCTACCTGATCAATCAATGCACGAGAAAACCAGTGTGCCCGCGCTGATTGAGGAACTTTATACGTTTCTACGCCAAGCCGATGCGCGCGAACTACGCCATCTTTTTAAAGAACTCGATGCGGCTAAAGCAGCTAAAAATGCCGTTGCCGAGCGCGCAGTACAGGACAAAATCGACAATTTCGAAACACATGTTGTACCGATCATTGCCGATATTGACGCAGGCTTTGGTAACGAAGAAGCCACTTATCTACTCGCTAAAAAAATGATCGAGGCAGGCGCTTGTGCGATTCAAATCGAGAATCAGGTGTCTGATGAGAAGCAATGTGGTCACCAAGACGGTAAAGTGACGGTGCCGCACGCAGACTTTTTGGCCAAGATTCGCGCCGTGCGTTACGCATTTATGGAACTTGGCGTAGACAACGGAGTAATCGTTGCGCGTACCGATTCCTTAGGTGCAGGATTGACCAAGCAAATCGCTGTAACCTCAAAGCCAGGCGATTTAGGCGACCAATACAACGCCTATTTAGATTGCGAGCAGCTTACGCCTGCGCAATTGCGCAATGGCGATGTCGTAATCCATCAAAATGGCAGCTTAGTGCGTCCAAAACGTCTTCCTAGTGGACTGTTTCAGTTTAAAGAAGGCTCGGGCGAGGATCGCTGTGTGCTTGACTGCATCACCAGTCTACAAAACGGTGCGGATCTAATTTGGATCGAAACCGAGAAGCCACACGTCGGCCAAATCGGTGGTATGGTCAATCGCATTCGCGAAGTGGTGCCTAACGCTAAGTTGGTCTACAACAATTCGCCTTCGTTTAATTGGACGTTGAGCTTTAGACAACAAGCGTACGACGCCATGGTAACCGCTGGCGAAGATGTTTCGGCGTATAAGCGTGAGGCATTGATGGACGTGAAATACGATGGCACCGAGCTAGCTGACCGAGCTGATATGATGATTCAGAATTTCCAGCGAGACGGCGCGGCGCAAGCTGGGATCTTCCATCACCTGATCACTCTACCGACCTATCATACAGCCGCGTTGTCCACCGATAATTTGGCCAAAGGCTACTTCGGAGATGAAGGAATGTTGGCCTATGTGAAAGGCGTTCAGCGTAAAGAAATTCGCCAAGGCCTTGCATGCGTCAAGCATCAAGACATGGCGGGTTCCAATATTGGCGACGACCACAAAGAATACTTTTCGGGCGAAGCGGCCCTTAAAGCGGCGGGCGAAGACAATACTATGAATCAATTTGGCTAAACGGGTGGATCAAGGCTGGGGTTCAATAGATCGAGCCCCACAGCCTTGCGCTGATTAACAGCCTTGAGCTGATTAACAGACTTGAGCTGAAATCAACAAAAAACCTTTAGCTGATATCAGCAAAAAGCCCCTAATCGATTACCGATTAAGGGCTTTTTTATTTGCATAACGGCCGCCTTGAACAGAGTACTATTTTGTTTGCGAGTCCCGTGAGGATAGCCTAATCTAAAGCAAACGCATGCTTGTAGTCGCGCTTTAAGCGCATGTCTTGCGCTTCCTTGCGCAACACAAAGTTGCCGATGCTAAGCACATCCATCTCCGTACCCATAAAGCAATTAAAGGCATCTTCAGGGGTGCACACGATGGGTTCGCCCCTCACATTAAAGCTCGTGTTCACCACGACTGGACAGCCGGTCAGAGCAAAAAATGCGCTGATCAGTCCATGGTAATTTGGATTAGTCGACTCGTGCACTGTTTGAATACGCGCCGAATAATCGATGTGAGTAATAGCCGGCAATTCAGAGCGTGGGATATTTAAGCGTTCGATTCCAAAGAGTTTACTTTGTGCCTCGGTCATCGCCACACATTTGTCTTCGCGTACGCGGTCTACCAGCAACATGTAAGGGCTATCCCCATCTAGGTCAAACCAGTTAGCGACTTCACTGCGTAACACAGACGGGGCGAACGGTCGAAAGGACTCGCGATACTTAATTTTTAAATTAAGATTTTTCTGCATTGATTGCGAACGCGGGTCGCCCAAAATTGAGCGTCCGCCGAGGGCGCGCGGACCAAATTCCATTCGGCCTTGGAACCACCCTACTACCTTCTCTTGTGCCAAATATTCTGCGGTGCGAGCAATCATTTGCTCGTGAGGAAGGCGCTCGTAAACCGCACCGGCGGCGTCAAGGCGTTGGGCTATCTCATCATCGTCAAAGGCACAGCCTAAATACGAACCTTGCATCGCGTCGTTGGCATGCACCGTGCGCGGTAAATTTCGAGCAAGGTATGCGTAGGCTTGTGCGGCACCTAAAGCACCGCCTGCATCACCGGCCGCTGGTTGTATCCAGATATTGTCAAAATGTTTGGCCCTTAATATCTTGCCATTCGCAACACAGTTTAACGCTACACCACCGGCCAAGCACAAATTACGAATACCAGTCTCTTGAGCAATGGACGCCGTTAGCCGCAGTACGATCAGTTCAGTCACGGCCTGCACAGACGCTGCAATGTCCATATGAAACTGCTCAAGCGGTTCTTCGTCGGGTTTGCGTGCGGGTCGCCCAAACAAGTCGTCAAAACGCTTGTTAGTCATCGTTAAGCCCGTGCAGTAATTGAAGTAGCTTTGATCTAAGCGATATGAGCCATCGGGCTTAACATCGATCAAGTTTTCTAAAATCAGATCAACATACTTAGGCTCACCGTATGGGGCCAAGCCCATAACTTTGTACTCGCCTGAATTAACGCGAAATCCCGTGTAGTAAGTGAACGCGGAATACAATAACCCTAGCGAGTGAGGGAAGTGAATCTCTTTGACAATTTTTAGCTGATTACCGCGTCCGATGGCGAGCGACGTAGTAACCCATTCGCCTACACCATCTAAAGTTAGCACCACGGCTTCTTCAAACGGAGAAGGATAAAAAGCACTGGCGGCATGACTCAAGTGATGTTCCGAGAAGCTCACCTTAGTGGACCAATCAATGTCCTTGGCGCTAGCGGCACCATTAACACTAAGCTTAGAAAACTGCGCCATAGCCTCGCGAATAATACGCTTTTGAAACAGCTTTTCCTTTACCCATAAGGGTAACGCTGAGCGAAACGATGTGAAACCGCGTGGTGCGAACGCCACGTAAGTTTCTAGCAAGCGTTCGAACTTAATAAACGGCTTTTCAAAAAACACGATTTGATCAAGGTCTTCAAGACTCCACCCTGCCTCGCTTAGACAATATTCCACCGCATTTGTTGGAAATGCCTGGTCGTGCTTGATGCGCGTGAAGCGCTCTTCCTGCGCGGCCGCGACGATGGTTTCACCGTCAATCAGGGCCGCAGCGCTATCGTGGTAAAAAGCCGAAATTCCTAGAATTTTCATAGTATGCAGACCAACTGCGGGCCGTAATTACATTTTTAGGCAGACGTTTTTTTTAAAACAACGTGTAGATAAATGGCGCGAGCGCAGAGCCTTGAGCAAATACGACTAAGCCTCCAATCACTAAACTAAAAACAATAATAGGTAGCAACCAAAACTTCTTTCTGGCGCGCATAAACTGCCATAGTTCTTTTATAAGTTCCATTATGATTATTCTCTAACGATTTGATTTAAATAGGTTTTTAAAAATTAGAATTGATTTCTAAAACGCTCTTCACTAAATTCCGAATCTGTTCGAGCTAACCAATAGGTTTCAGCTTGCGCATCGAGTCGGCGGCGCATCGGGTCTTTACCCAATAACTTGATAATCATCCCGGTCGGTAGCACCGCGATAAAAAAGATTAAACCCATAAGCAAGGGGTTAATAATGCTATGCATGAGCAGGCCAAACTTAGTCCATAAGTTATTTAATGGCTGCAAACAAGCTGGATACACAAGCGCGGGCACGGCAAAGAGCGCTGCCACGATCACGGCCCACTCCCGATAGGCATGCAAGCCCTTACCAAACAGCACTGGCCAGGCTGCAACAACGATAAAAATGCCGGCAAATATAAGCCCAAAAGCACGATTGCTGAGCTGCTTTGGCGGTTGTGCATCTTTGTGCGGATGATTAGATATTGGCATAGAGGGCTTTGCTCATGAAATAAAAAATACAGTAGACTCAATAGCGTTTGTTAGCGAGCGACAGTGTATGCAAGACTACCAAGCGGCGCCAATAGTTTTTGCCATTGCCGTTACAATTAAATCGGATCCGCGTACATTCACGTGACAACAATTGTCGATATAGATATCCCCCGATTCTGCAGCAAACACTTGGCTTAGATCTGTGTACGCTACGCCGTTATCAAGCAACCACGCTGCTTGCTCCTGGAGCATCGGATAAGCCAAGCGATATCGTTCGCCATACCCTTTGCCCTTGAGTATCGCGATTTGTTGCTCGCGTGCTGTTAATACTTTGCTACCCGCTACGTATTGATTCGGTTGCAGAAAATGAAAATACTTGGC
This sequence comes from uncultured Gammaproteobacteria bacterium, assembly GCA_964351295.1. Taxonomy (GTDB): domain Bacteria; phylum Pseudomonadota; class Gammaproteobacteria; order Arenicellales; family Arenicellaceae; genus Arenicella. The sequence continues at coordinate 243 of CAYGNS010000068.1, read as the reverse complement.
GCCATGCGCCGTGGCAACCGCGTGCATTAAATAGGATGAGCGCATCCAACGCTCAATCGAACGCTGATTAAACTTATCCCAATCGGTAAATGACCACTCGGGTCCCAATTCTTCCACCATAAACTCACGTGGGCGGGATTCTGACTTGAGGTTTTGCAACTCTGTGACGAGCATAGCCTGCTGATTCTGCACCGAACCGCTGTGCAATTTCCAAATCAAATTGGATAAAGGGCTGTACTTAAC
>CAYGNS010000067.1:0-8450 GCA_964351295.1 uncultured Gammaproteobacteria bacterium | reverse complement strand
GCCATAGCCTTATTCGGTAAGGCTCACCACGCCGGCCGTATCGCTGTTTGCATCACAGATAATCATGGAATTAACCGAATGCCCTGCGCCCAGCTTAATCCCGCGCACACCTCGGGCGGTACGGCCCATAACGCGCACATCTTGTTCGGCGAAGCGAATGGCCTTGCCGGAAGTAGCGAAGAGCATCACGTCGGAATTGCCGCCCGTTAAGCCCACCCCTACTAACTCGTTCTGATCAGCGAGATCGATAGCAATAATACCGCTGGCTCTAGGACGAGAGAAATCCATGAGCGACGTTTTCTTAACCGTACCATCGCTGGTAGCCATAAAGACGTGCTGGCCGTCGGTAAATTCCTTCACCGCCAAAATCGCAGTTATATGCTCACCGTCTTCCAAGGGCAACAGGTTAACGATGGGTTTGCCGCGCGCATTGCGGCCTGCTTGCGGCAACTCATACACTTTTAACCAATACACTTTGCCACGGTCTGAGAAACATAAAATGGTGTCGTGGGTATTGGCCACAAACATGCGCTCAACAAAGTCTTCATCTTTAGTTTTGGTGGCGCTCTTACCTTTGCCACCCCGACGTTGCGCTCGATAATCGCTCAACGGTTGCGACTTAGCATAGCCCTCGTGCGAGAGCGTTACGACTAAGTCCTCCTCGGCGATCATGTCTTCGAGCGTAAGGTCAACTTTTTGGTCAATAATTTCGGTGCGGCGTTTGTCGCCATACTCTTCCTTAATCGCCGCAAGCTCCTCGCGAATCACTTCCATTAAGCGGTCGGTGTTCTCGAGGATGTCGATGTATTCGGCGATTTTTACCAACATGTCGCCATACTCATCACGAATCTTGTCTTGCTCTAAGCCCGTTAGACGGTTCAAACGCAGTTCTAGAATCGCGCTAGCTTGTTCGTCCGACAACCTATAAATGCTGCCGTGCATGCCTAACTGTGGATCTAACCCCATCGGTTTAGATGATTCGGAGCCCGCGCGTTCAATTAACTGCGCAACCACCCCCGCTTGCCACTCGCGCGACAATAGAGCTTCTTTGGCAATAGCAGGCGTAGACGATTGTTTGATTAGCTCGATCATCTCGTCGATATTGCTCAAAGCAATCGCGAGGCCTTCCAATATATGCGCCCGAGCGCGCGCCTTTTTCAAATTAAAGATTGTGCGGCGCGTAACTACTTCGCGGCGGTGCTTTATAAACTCTTCCAACAGCTCCTTTAAATTAAACAACCGCGGCTGGTTGTCGATAAGCGCCACGGTATTAATGCCGAATACGGTTTGGAGCTGAGTTTGTTGGAAGAGCTGATTAAGAATTACTTCAGCCACTTCGCCGCGTCGAATGCCGATAAACATCCGCATTCCGCTTTTATCCGATTCATCTCGAAGTTCGGTAATGCCATCTATCTTTTTATGTTTAACCAGTTCTGCTATTTTCTCGAGCAAACGCGCTTTGTTCACCATATACGGCAGCTCGTTTACGATAATCGCTTGCCGACCGCTGGTTTCATTGGTCTCGATTTCGGTGCGCGCACGCATATAAATCTTGCCGCGGCCAGTGCGATAGGCATCGCGAATCCCACTGCTGCCGTTAATAAACGCGGCCGTAGGAAAATCAGGACCAGGGATATGCTCCATCAGTTCGTCGATGGTAATGGCTTCGTTATCCACTAACGCGATGCACGCATCAATCACTTCGTTGATATTGTGCGGCGGAATATTGGTGGCCATACCAACCGCAATGCCCGACGAACCATTGATCAACAGCGTAGGGATTTTGGTGGGCATCACCGACGGTTGCATTTCGCTTTCGTCGTAGTTGGGCGTGAAGTCGACGGTGCCCTTGTCGAGATCGGCAAGGATTTCGTGCGCAATCTTTTTTAGCCGAATTTCGGTGTACCGCATCGCCGCTGGAGAGTCGCCGTCAATCGAACCAAAGTTACCTTGGCCGTCAACCAACTGATATCGCATCGAGAAATCTTGCGCCAAGCGAACGATCGTGTCGTACACGGCCGTATCACCATGTGGGTGGTACTTACCAATGACATCACCCACCACACGCGCCGACTTCTTGTAAGGCTTGTTGTAGTCGTTGTTAAGCTGCGCCATGGCAAACAGCACTCGACGATGCACGGGCTTAAGCCCATCACGCACATCCGGCAGCGCCCGACCCACGATTACGCTCATGGCATAATCAAGGTATGATTGACGCATTTCTACTTCTAGACTGGCAGGGAGAGTTTCTTTGGCGAATTGATCAGACATGAGTTTGATTTAAAGCATAAAATGAAGGTTCTATTATACACCGCTTGCATATTTCAGAGTGAGTGACTTCACTGATTTCAACACCTAGATCAATAGAAACCACTCTTAAACACAGTCCTGTATAAGAAGGCTCTAGCCAATCGTCGCAAACATAGGTTATGTGCCAACGACATAATTCGAGTGCCATCATCAACTCGTTCTCCAAACCATGGAAATGCAACCTAAAACCATCCTGCTCGGGTCCAATTACGGCAACAAGCCAGCCCGAAACGCTTTGGAATTATTACAAGCGCTAAGCCCGTATACCCATGTAAAAGTAGTGATTTGCAGCAGTAAAAAGGGGGTAAGTTATTGGTCTCAGGAGGCCCATGAAGGTTACGAGGTGATCAATCGGCGCAGTCCTAGAGCATTGGCAATGTTGCACAAAGCCGACGCAATACTTTATACACACTCCCTTTCTGATTGCTTTCCATTCGCACATCGAATCCCCGGCATGCGATTCTTCATGCGAGGCAAAACGGTGTTCCTGCAACATGGTGTGATTGGCTTGAAGCGCCACCTAGCGAATGGCCGCAGCCTGAGTCAATACCTCACTTCTCTCAACTACACATTTGACTATATGGTAGTGAGTTCAGAACGTGAAGCAACCGCAGTCGCCGAACTTGGGATTCCTGAGCATAAAATCAAACCTACTGGTCTTGCGCGATTTGATGGTTACGTATCATTAGCCAAGGTGAAGCCCAAGTTCAATAGAGCCCTGATCTTTCTTACTTGGCATTCACCAAGAAAGCACTCCGAAAAGATCGCTGAGATAACGCAACTTCTCGACTCAAAAGCGCCCACACTCCCTTACGATGTAGTTAGCCATCCCATGATGGCCAAGCACAATCAGCGAGAAATCCAGATCAGCGACTATTCACTGCTTATTACTGACGACTCAAGCCTAGCCTGGGATTTTTTCTACACCAATAGAGATGTCGTATTTTTTAAGCCAAGCGAATGGCTATTTAAAAATGAGGTTCTAAACTCTCTGATAGCACAAGATGGCGAAAGCTTCATTGAACTTGTAAAAATGCATCAAAACAGCCAATTAACTCGCTTACCGCCAAGCGATGTGGCGGATTCAATTGACGTGAATAATTGCGCACGAATTTTATCGCTCATCGATATTCGAAATGGGATCCAATAGAATGGAAAAAACACTCAAACATAGACCCGCTGAGGCTAAACGCAACGAGATTACAAAGCGTTCTTTGGTGAGCGTGATCATTCCATGCTACAACTCTAAAGAATTTCTCTCTGAAGCCATAGCGAGCGTTTTAGCGCAGAGCTACCAGAAATTTGAAATCATCGTGATTGACGACTCTTCAACAGACGGATCCTTTGAAATTATTCAAGGAATTGCGAATAAGGACCCACGCATTAGATGCGCACGTACGCCAACAAACTCTGGCGGTCCGGCGACGCCAAGAAATATTGGCCTAGGCAAGGCAAGCGGTGAACTTATTGCCTTTTTGGACGCAGACGACATTTGGCTCCCGACCAAACTCGCGCATCAAATCTCGTTACTCGATGTCGCGCAAGTAGACATGGTGTGTTCTGATGTTTTTGTATTAGACAAGATTACAACACACCTAAATCGTCAACTAGACGCAGAATCAAGCAAAACCGGCGTTAGTGAAGCGCTAAATTTTAGAAAATTACTCAAAAAGAACCGAGTCGCTTTGTCGAGCGTACTAATCAAACGTGCGTGTTTAGACAATCACCCATTCTCACCCTTAAAGGAGCATATTGCCGTTGAGGACTATTTTCTATGGCTTCAACTTCACAGCAACCCCAACTTCAGAAGTTGCTGGTCAAATCAGAAACTTGTAGGCTACCGCCTGCGAAGAGACTCGCTATCGGCTGGGAAGTGGTCAATGGCCAGAAAAGTGTGGGCGTTGCTAGGCAGATTTGATCTAACTCACATCCCGATGGGGCTCGGACGTTTGTGGTATTTTTCGCATTATGTTTTTTTGTCAATCTGTAACAGATGCAATAGTTTGTTAAGGTCAAACTAGCCAAGAAAAATCGAAGAATTTCGATTCCGTTTTTGCTATTACCTTATTATTTGAACTTTCATCCTTCACTCCCAAATATTCTGTATACGACTCATGATTACTTTTTTGACTAAGGCACTCAATGCCATAGGCTTTTTACCCAAAGTAATTTCATACCGTTTCGTAAAGGGTCTCGGGATATGCCTTTGGTCTGGTTCCGCCCACGCTATGCTGTGGCTAAAAACAACTCGTCGTATAATTTTCGACAGCACGTACTACTTTAACTCGTATCGCGACATCATAGAAGCAGGTCAGTCTCCATATGAGCATTATATCAAAGTTGGTTGGTTGCAAGGCTGCAAACCTAATCCGAATGTAGATCCGATTGCTCTTTTCTTGACGAACAACGATATTGAAGCGGACATCAGTAACCTCTACAGAGATATAATCAAAAAAAATAACTATATTTACCCAAACTTTAGATTTCATACCGACGCTTTCCCAACTTTGGCAAGGCAGACACACATAGCCGAAAACGCGCTCGAACTGCAATATAGACCAATTGAAATTCGTATTAGGAAAAGCCTGTATCAGCTTTCAAACTACCCCTTCTCTCATTTGGAACGCGTAATAACCAATAATGAGGCAAAGGTAATGGTGAGACTTCCCCATGCTTTTTGGGATATAGCTTCTTCTATGGAGGCTTTGGCGATCACACTGCAAACTGACGGTGTTCAATTTTTTTCAAATGTCGCTTATTTAAGATTGGCTTCTAGGCTCTTTGCTAGTCTTGAGAAATTCGAAAATCATGGCATATTGCAATCCGATGTGTTTTTTTCGATTTGTGAACAAATCGAGTTCTCGAAACTCGAAAACCACTCGATTGAGATTGGCGTCTCATTTAAGGGTTTTCCAACTTATGACAATGCTCCGTTTATAGACCCTGATAAGCATGTAGCACACCACACGAATGAATTATTGTTTTTTGATGATCGCTTACAAGGTGAGCCAGGGTTAATTGATGCAACTTTGCCTAAACGGTGGGCGATAACAGGTGAACTTAAAAAACTTCCGAGCTTAGTATCTGCGAAAAAATTAATTATTATTGGCCCCTTACATCTCGAAGAGCTAATCTCCAATTGGGGGGTGGCCGCTAAACACATTAAGATTCCATCTAACAACTCTCATCGATTAAGACACGAAATTCTATCCCAAATCATCAAGGAGATAGAAAACGAGGATATTGAAAAATCGCCTTTGATATTGACCCAATGTGGTGCGTCACTTGCATTTTGGTTAGGAATTGAACTATTTAAGACCCACCCATCTATTACTTTTCTAGACTTTGGCCAAACCTTGGATATATGGTGCCATTCTATAAACAAAGACAATTGGATGAATATCTTCAAAAAGCAATTAGACGCTCATAAATATAGATAGCCACGCCAGTTATTTTTCAGGAACCGATGATATTGAAAACTGCTATGATTAATGACGGATTTGATTTTTATAAAGAACACCCGAAGACCTGTGCGAAGGATGATTATTGGCGGCAGGTGAAACGCACAGTAAACGGAAAACCAGTTTCGCAAGAGCAAATTGATTTAATCGTTAATGCAGTTCGACAAGGGTTAGACCTACAGACTCTAGACCGATTACTGGAAATCTGTTGTGGCAACGGGGCGCTCAGCTCCATACTCTTTGAGTATTGTAATGGGGGAACTGGTGTTGACTTTTCAGAGTACTTAATTTCAATTGCAAAGGAAGTTTTTGCAAAAAAAGGCACCACCAGTTATCACTTAGGAGATGCATTAGAATTTTGCGCTAAAACTCACGATACAACCTTTACCAAAGCAGTTTGTTACGGCTCTTTTTCATATCTAGAGTTTGAAAGGTCAGAAAACTTGCTAAAGGTTTTGTTCAATAGATTTCCTAGCCTCTCCAAAGTTTTTATTGGCAACTGTCCAGATAAAGATAAGATAGATAATTTTTATACCGAGCAACAGTACGTTAAGGGCATTGAGTCTAGACCAGATTCTCCAATTGGAATCTGGCGAACGCGCCAGGAGTTTGTTGAGCTTGGGGAGTCTTGTGGATGGGGTGTAACAATAAGCAGTATGCCTGATGAATACTATGCAGCGAGCTATCGTTATGACGTGGTCTTAGCTCGTGACTAACAGTAGCAGTTGGTCTGGTAAAGTCACTTGGATAACCTCGATGCCTCGATCAGGTTCTACCTGGTTATCGCAGATTTTTGCAGCGTCACCGGACGTATTGCTTAAGTCGTGCCCGCTGTTTTCCTATGAGTTTAAGAATCAGTTAAATGCTCATAGCACGGCTGAGGAATGGAGAAAGCTTTTCTCTGATCTGTATCATACTAACTCAGAGTTTTTGGATCAAAACCACCTGAGAGACAAGGGGCTAATCCCCAAGTTTGCCAAAACCAACAAACACCCACCGCATTTAGTTGTTAAGTCGAACCGATTCCACGGCTTGACTCCCCGCATGCTCGAACTATTAGATTCGGTTTGCTTTATTCACCTTGTAAGAAACCCGTGTGCGACGCTTCATTCATGGTTAAGCAACCCACACGAGTTTCCATCTTGGGCGGACCCTCGCTCAGAATGGAGAACGGGCGCTTGCCGAAAAAATGGTGTTGGGGAATATTGGGGTTTTGATGACTGGATCAAAACCACTCGACAAGGTCTAAGTTTAAGTAACTTATATCCTGAAAGATACCAGATCGTCCAATATGAACAATTAGTACAGTCTCCAAGCGAGCACCTTACAGAGTTATGCAGTCGTCTTGGCTTACCTTATTCAGATGAAATGAAAAGTTTTATTAAGACATCTCACAGTAGACATGATACGCATAAACACTCGGTATTTAAAAGCCCAGCAAATATAGCCGCTTGGAAAGACCAAATCGACCCGGTCATTTGGGCTGCTTGCGAGAAAGAGCTGATTGGAACTGACCTCGCTAGATTTTTGATATAACGTTTTAACCTCAGATCATGTCATACAAATCAAACAATAATTCAATTGCCCTTTTCGGTGGTAAACCAACATTCTCACGGCCCGTCTCCACATCAAGTTTGGCGCAGCCCAGTTTCGAGAGTTTTTTGGAATACTCCAAGGTGTTTTTCAAGCACAAGCAATACACTAATAATGGTGAGCTTGTTAGGCTACTCGAGAGCCGCTTAGCAGAGTTTCATGATGTCAGCTATTGCGTTACTTTTTGTAGTGGCTTTTGGGCCTTAGCATTAGCGATAAAATCACTTGCGATAGAAAATAGAACAGAAATCATTATGCCCTCGTTAACATACAGACGCATGGCAGACATAGCGGCGTGGTGTGGGCTGACACCTCGCTTTTGCGAAGTGAGCCCAACCAGCCTGGGTATGACGGCTGATACGGTCAGACTATGTCTCAATAGCCGTTCGGCTCTAATCCTGGCTGTACACCCGATTGTGAATTGCTGTGAGGTTAACGAACTTGAGGATTTAGCAAAACAAGTTGAAGTCCCACTTTTATTTGATGGGGTAGAATCAATGTATGAGTCCATCCCTGCTGGAAAAATCGGCAAATTTGGTCGTGCAGAGTGTTTCTCGATGCACGCAAGTAAATTACTCAATGGTTTCGAGGGTGGATATCTAACGACTAATGATAGCTCTCTTGAAAAAACGCTTAAGTCATTGAGGACATTCGGTTTTGAAGGAAAGGATCGCTGCATCCATCCAAATGGTCTCAATGCAAAACTTAATGAGGTTCATGCAGCCATGGCGTTGGCCAATCTGGATGTCCTCGAAAATCTCGTTGAAAAAAATCGTGAAAATTATCGTCAATATCGAAAGGAATTGAGCTCGATCCCTTCAATGAGATTATTGGAGTTTGATGAATCACAACGAACAAGTTACAAAAACATAGTCGTCGAGTTACTGGATGATTGGCCATTTACGCGAGACAGGACAGTTGAAATATTGAACGCAGAAAACATCCTCGCTAGAGCGTACTATTCCCCAGCGCTTCATCAGAAAAAGATGAAATATCCCTCGATTCAAGCGAGATTAGATACAACAGATATTGTATCGAAAAAATATATATTGATGCCGTGTGGCGATTTTGTCAGCAAAGACGATA
>CAYGNS010000066.1:3799-8503 GCA_964351295.1 uncultured Gammaproteobacteria bacterium | reverse complement strand
GTTCCAAAAGAACTCATCGCCAAAATTCAATTAAATCAGATTATAAATGAGCACGAACAGGGCGCTCATCAGCCTATTTGGCGACCACGCGCTATCGCGGCTAGTTTGGTTGCCGTAGTGTTGGTATCGCTGGTGCTACTCGTAAATCGGGCGGTACCTCCTGCGCAGATTGCTGAGGACTATAACCGTCTTTTATCCGCGGTAATGGAACATGTTGAAGAAGTGCCTGTGACCGAAGTGTGGGGCGCCGAGCGCGCTAATCGCTCTGTAAATGCGCTGCTCGCTGCGTATGATGGGGCCATGCAGATTCGCTACATGGAAAACTTGCAGTTTGGCAAAATTTGTCCGATGGGCGAGTATCAGGGCTTACACGCCACACTTGATACGGCTGACGGGCAAGTGACATTTGCTTACCTGCGCGGAGAGTCAATGCCGGCCTTACAGGATTTAAGTATGCACGGGTATATGGCGCGGATAAAACCTGTAAAGGGCGGCAATATAATCATTGTAAGCCGAAATGCGCGCGGTTTAGAGGAAGCGGATCAACAGATTAGTAGCGCGGTACACTGGACTATTTAACAGTCACGCGCTTGTCCTTTAGTGAGAAAGTACCGCGAGAGGTAGTCTTACCTGACCACTGCTGACAGCCTGCAATCAGACTCATCAATCAAGCAGCGGCTAGCGCAATCAATTGATTGACTGGCCAGTTCCAGTATTTCTATGTTAGCTGTTGGCGTTACACTTATTCAGGCGCTTGTTCGGCTACTAGCGCGACAAAATTGATGTCGCCTGTATCCGTATGCAACGTAATCGGCACGGCGTCGTTGAGCTTTAGCGTGCGAGACGCGCCCATCAACATAATGTGTTGCCCCATAGGTACAAAACTCGTGCTGGACTTGGCGGCAACCGTCAACTCGTCCAAATGGTTCATGCTTGCGACCCCGTCTTCGATGACCGTGGCATGGATCATTACATTATCGAATAATGGGCTCGATGCTCCCACAATGTTTAGCGCTTGATCTGTAGTGTTGCTCAATTCAAGATAAGCTGACAGTGCAGGGCTATTCGCTGGGGCCGCGCGTACCCAAGCATTTGCAACGAATACTGATTGATCTAAGTTTGCCACATAGCGAGGCAGGCTGGCGCTCGCTTCTGTCACTTTTTCAGTTTGATCCGAGCTGCTTACATCCATTGGTTGAGCTTGGATATACGTGGCTAGCTTCGCTAAATCAACTTCTAAGCTCTTGGCTTCATGCGGCGCAGTGATCACACCCGCGTAGTGTCCCTGCGGGTTAATTAGAATCATACTTACGCTGTGATCGACATCGTAATAGCCATCTGCATCCGTTGCGTTTTTAACAAACAAAATACCGAGTTCCTTGGCAAAGTTGGTTATGCCCTCAACCGCGCCCGTAACGCCCTTAAACTCTGGATGAAAATACTGCACATAGGGAGCCAGGCGCTCGGGTGTATCACGATCAGGATCCACGCTCACCATAATGACTCGTAAGTTTGGCCATTGCTGTTGAGCCTCTAATTTTTGCCGCACATTTTTTAAGGTGAGCATGGTGGTAGGGCAGATGTCGGGGCAGTGGGTAAAACCGAAAAACAATAGATTCCATTGACCTTGTAATGCAGCTTTGTCAAATACTTGGCCAGCTTCGTCAGTCAGTGCGAAGTCGCTAATGATGCGTGGAGTGGGTAATAAAATAATGCGCTCAAAATCGGGAACGTCATTGGGCGCATGCGCTTGTTGTTGCTGCACCCAAAGCCCAATCGCGAGTGCGATGGCCGCAACTAATACTAAGGGCAGGTATGCGGATAGGCGACCTGATGAAGAATGAATTTTAAAAATTGGAGTCATAGGAAGTTTAAGTAGATGCGTACAGGGCTAATGAATAACCGATTATTGCTGGTTATTCTTATAAATGGATATCGCTTAAGAAGCAGCGCGTAGGTTGCCGAATCCAGCCCCTGCATTGGAATTAGGCAAAAGTAAAATACGAAAGCCAGTATTTCAGAATTCACATAGGTTCAACGTGAAAAACACTGCCTTCGACGCGCACTACCTGCATTTGCGTACCCACCTTAGCATCGCTCCCTGTGGCTTTCCAAATACTGTCGTTTACTTTGACTTTACCCACGCCATTTTTAATTTCGTTACACACCACGACAGTGGCTCCTAGATATTGATAGTTACGTTCGTTTAACCCCGGTTGGTCTGTAACAACGTCTTGTTTAGGCCGTTTGGCCCAGATAATGGCTGAGAGTAGGGCAAATACCGAGAAAAGGCCCATCTCGACCTGCCAACCGAGTGAAGGCCAGAGTAAGGCGACCAGCATGGAGGCAAGTGCCGCCGCCGCCATCCAGAGAAAAAATGCGACGGGTACTGTTATCTCCAATACCAACAGGATGCAGGCTAGCGTAAACCAGTGCCATGCGGTGAGTTCGAACATACAATCCTCCTTATACGTTAGGGGAGTCGCCCCACTTGATTGCTTATTTGGGTTGCTTGGGCTCGGTATGCGCGAAGGCTTCCTTGGCCAACTCTGTTATGCCACCGATGCTACCAATCACACTCGCGGCCTCTAGCGGCATAAAAATCACTTTTTGATTGTTCGCACTCGCGATGGCTTTCAGCGCTTGCATATACTCTTGTGCGACGAAGTAATTAACGGCTTGCACGTTGCCATTGCTAATGGCCTCTGACACCATTTGCGTAGCACGCGCTTCAGCCTCGGCTTCGCGCTCGCGGGCTTCTGCATCTCGAAAAGCGGCCTCTTTACGACCTTCCGCCTGTAAGATTGCGGCCGTCTTATCGCCTTCAGCCTGAAGGATTTCAGACTGCTTTATACCTTCAGATTCTAGAATCGCAGCGCGCTTTTCACGCTCAGCCTTCATTTGTCGAGCCATCGCGTCGACCAGATCCTGCGGTGGCGCAATGTCTTTGATCTCAATACGCGTCACTTTTACCCCCCAAGGAGTGGTGGCGTCGTCGACGACGTGCAATAAGGCGGTGTTGATGGTGTCGCGTTTTGACAACGATTCATCTAAATCCATGCTACCCAAAACGGTACGAATGTTGGTCATAGTTAGGTTAAGGATTGCGTTCTCGAGTTGGCTCACTTCGTAGGATGCTTTGGCGGCATCGATGATTTGATAAAACACGACACCATCGACCCTAACTACGGCATTGTCACGCGTGATGACTTCCTGTGACATCACATCGAGCACTTGCTCCATCATGTTCTTTTTTTGGCCCACGCGATCGACAAACGGTAGGATAAAAGCCAAACCTGGTTTTAGGGTTTTGGTATAGCGTCCAAAGCGCTCAACCGTAAATTGAAAGCCCTGAGGCACGATGATAATGGCTGAACGCAAGATAATGATGGCCAGCAGGAGTAACGCAAAAACCGCAATCTGTTCCATATAAATCCTCTATCGTAAAGTGGTCGCAATCGTTCGCTCGTTAGTCGTGAGCGGTTTAAATTTGCCTGAGCCTGATCCTAGTCCCGAATAAGATGCTTTGTGAGACTTTCACTGTGAAGGCACATTATATAACGATATAGTTCGTGTATTGCTGTTTAATGAATTTGTTGACGAATGGATTGGCAAACACTACTAAGTCATCGGCACTTTGTGCACGGTGGCCCAGTCTGCGCTGGCTTGATTCGCAAGGAAGCGACCGACTTTGTGGTGGTCGAAGAGTTAGGCTTTACGGCTCATGGCAGCGGCGAGCACGATTGGTTAGTGATCCGTAAAACCAATGCAAACTCACAAGCGGTCGCGGACCACTTAGCGCGCATTGCTAAAGTAGCCCGCTCGGCGGTTAGTTTTTCGGGCTTAAAAGACAGTCGAGCCATTACCACGCAAACGTTTACTGTGTGGCGACCAAAGGGCGCGCCAATCGACTATGCCAAAGAGCTACCTGCTGGAATAGAAGTTATAGAGCAGGATAAGCACAATAAGAAATTACGTCGAGGCGCGCATCGTAGCAATCGTTTCAGCATTACCGTAGATGACATTCCGTTGTCAGCAGAATCGGCCGTGAGCGCCCGTTGTAAGATGATTACACAGTTTGGTGTGCCGAATTATTTTGGTGCGCAACGGTTTGGCCGCGACGCACAAAATATGACCAAAGCCTGCGAGATGTTTAGCGTGGGCGCAAGTGGCATAGCGCGCCCGCTTAAGAGTATATTGCTGTCAGCCGCCCGCAGCTGGCTGTTTAATGAGTTGGTCTCGCAGCGCATCGCGAACAATTGCTTCGCAAGTGCGCAAGTGGACGAATGGCTTAATTTAAATGGTTCGGCTAGCGTGTTTTTAGCCACCGACGATAGTCAGCAACGTTTGGCGGAGCTAGACGTTCACCCCACCGCCGCTTTATGGGGGCGCGGTAGTCAAAAATGGCGAGATAAGGCTCCGGCACAATTAGATTGGGAGCAAGCAGTGCTAGCGCCATACACGCTTATTCGTGAGGGTTTGGAACGTTTTGGACTGGAATATCAACGCCGTCCAATTCGTGCCAAAGTTGAACAACTGAACTGGGTATTCGATCGATCGCCAAGCGCAGACACGTTGCAGTGTACTTTAGAGTTTGGCCTGCATCGTGGGCAGTTTGCCACTTCGGTTTTGCGTGAATTGTTTGCGGGCATAGAGTAAGTTATGGCCATAAAGTCGCGCACCTTTGCCTACGTTGACTCAGCC
>CAYGNS010000066.1:0-3789 GCA_964351295.1 uncultured Gammaproteobacteria bacterium | reverse complement strand
ACCGTGGGCGATGTTTCTTGACTCGGGTGTTACGGACGATAATCGTCATTTGCGCCGTAAGCATGCTGACTATGATGTCTTGGCATTTGCCCCGAGTGCTCAAGTGATTTATCACGAGGGCACAGCGCATATCACGCGCCCCCAGCGTAACCTGGTTGAGGCCCATGTTACCGACGACCCATTACCGCTTTTGCGCTCGTTGTTGAGCGAGCTTGATACGAACTTTGTCGAGCCAAAGCCCGCCTATTTACCCGGTTTGATAGGCTATTTTGCGTATGATTTCGCACGCAAATTGGAATCGATTTCAACCGTAAGCATTGACCACGAAAACTTGCCCGATATCGCTATGGGGCTCTATCCAGTCGTCGTGGTGGTAGATCATGTTGAGCAGTCCACCGCGATTATCTGGTGCGGGGACTGTCCTCATGTTGAGTCAACGGTGGGCGAGTGGCAGTCTTATATCGAGCAGATAAACGCAGCGAATTTTGATCACGAGGCATCCGGCGCGGCTAGCGATACAGATGTTTGGCATGCCGATGTCATTACTTCGGATATGGATTTTGCCATGTATCAGACTAAATTCGATCGAGTGCAACATTACATCCGTGCTGGAGATTGCTATCAAGTAAATCTTACGAAGCGATTTAGTGCCAAAGTGCTCGGTCAAGCGTGGCCGACCTATATGAAACTGCGCAGCGCCAGCCCAGCGCCATATGCCGCCTATCTTCATCTGCCGTTTGCGACTATCTTGTCTAATTCTCCTGAAAGCTTTATACAGTGTCGCGAGCAGCAAGTTGTAACCAGCCCCATTAAAGGTACACGCCCGCGTGACCATCGCTCAAAGTTTAAAGACCGTATGGCTGCTGATGCGCTGCTCAACAGCGCAAAGGATCGCGCTGAAAATCTGATGATTGTGGACCTAATGCGAAACGACTTAAGTCGCTGCTGCGAGTTAGGTAGCGTGAAGGTTCCCAAATTGTTTGCACTGCACAGTTTTGCTAACGTACACCATCTTATCTCCACCGTGGTTGGGCGCTTGCGAGATGATTTTCATGCACTTGATTTACTTAAGAGTTGTTTCCCTGGCGGATCAATTACTGGCGCGCCTAAAATTCGCGCGATGCAAATCATTGAAGAGCTAGAATCGAGTCGGCGAGGGATTTACTGTGGCGCGATTGGCTACATTGGTGTGGATGGCAACCTTGAGACCAATATTGCGATCCGAACGATGGTTTTGCGTGACGGCGTGGTCCGCTTTAGTGCCGGCGGAGGCTTAGTGCTTGATTCATGTGCCGGAGATGAATATCAAGAGCTCAATGATAAAGCGAGCATGATGTCGAGCGTTATTGTGCAGAGCAGAACTGAACGGTAGCGAACTCGGGCTGTAGGAGCCTAAAAAATACGCTATTGATCGCTATAAGCGCTTGAAAAATAACGAATTAGCGCGTACAACTGAGGAGTTACATTAATTCTCAGCAAGGTCTTTAACAACTGTTAAGTAATTATGGGCTTCGAGCTGTTATTACGCCGAGAGCCAACTTGAAAAGGCCTTTTTCCCGCTGTGTTATGCGGCCAAAACTAATGCAATAAAAAGTAACCTCAACCCAATACAGCGAATTTTACGCGTGCTTCAAAGTCCGAGAATTTAGATGGTGCTTGCTTCTGTAAAGTCGGTTTCAGAGATGGAACTTCCCGCGAACCACGTTGATGCGTGGCTTGCGCAGATTAGTATTGGTCGTTCGGAAGCGGACATAGAGCGCATTGAGAAAGCCGCTCACTATGCGATTGAAGCGCACCAAGGACAAATTCGTCGATCCGGCGAAGACTATGTAAATCATACCTTTGCCGTTGCAGCCATTGTCCACGAGCTTGGTTTGGATGCGGATGGTGTTATTGCCGCCCTGTTGCACGATACAGTGGAAGACACTGAGGTCACGCTCGAGGACCTTCGCAAGGAGTTTGGTGTTAACGTAGCGCAGTTGGTTGATGGCGTTACTAAAATGGAAGTTATTCAGGAATTTTCCGACGAGGCTCAGCAAAAGCGAAATCAGAACGCCAAGGCCGAGAGCCTTCGAAAAATGATGCTGGCGATGGTGGACGATGTACGCGTGGTGCTCATTAAGTTGTGCGATCGCCTGCACAATATGCGCACGCTGGGCGCGGTTCATGAAGAAAAGCAACGTCGTGTTGCAACCGAAACACTGGAGATTTTTTCGCCACTAGCCAATCGCTTAGGTGTCTGGCAGATCAAGTGGGAGCTAGAGGACTTAGCTTTTCGCTATATTGAGCCCGAAATCTATACCAGCATTGCCAAAAAACTGTCGGAGCGTCGAGTTGATCGACAATCATTCATTGATGGATTCATCGGTGAACTGCAGCAAAATCTTAAAGAAGCTGGCATTGAGGCGCAGGTACAGGGGCGGGTCAAGCACATCTTTAGTATTTGGAACAAAATGCGTAAGAAGGGGCTTGAATTTGAACAATTATTTGACGTTCGAGCCGTACGGGTTTTGGTGGACTCCGTACAGGAGTGTTATGCCGCTCTAGGCTTGATCCACACTCAATGGAAATATATATCGGGCGAATTTGATGACTATATTGCTACGCCTAAAGAGAATAATTACCGCTCCATTCACACTGCCGTAATTGGCCCAGGCGGTAAAGTCGTTGAAGTGCAAATCCGCACGCATGCTATGCATGAATATAATGAGCTTGGCATTGCGGCGCACTGGCGTTACAAAGAAGGTAATCGTCAAGCGGATGAGGCGGTTAACGCGAAAGTCCTATGGTTGCGTCAGTTATTGGAATGGAAGGACGAAGTTGCCGATGCCAGCGATTTTGTTGATCGTGTAAAGGACGAAGTCTTCGAAGATCGCGTTTATGTATTTAGTCCCAAAGGCCGCGGCATTGATTTAGCGGCGGGCTCAACACCGATTGATTTTGCCTATGCGATTCATACCGAAGTCGGTCATCGCTGTAGGGGCGCCAAGATTAACGGCAAAATGGTGCCGCTCACGACTAAGTTGAGCAATGGTCAGCAAGTGACCATTGTTACCTCTAAAACGGGTGGTCCAAGCTTGGATTGGCTCGACCCGAATAAAGGGTATGTACAGAGTCGCCGTGCGCGCGCAGGCATTCAACATTGGTTCCGACATGAAAATCGCGACGCCACGATCAGCCACGGGCGCAATATACTTGAGCGAGAGTTCGACCGTATGAATGTGACGGGGGTCTCGCTCGAGTTGTTGGCCAGTAAACTCGGTGTCGAGAATGCCGAAGAACTGTTTTTTAAGATAGTCGATGGTTCTATTCGTCCGGGTCGTGCTGCGGTAGTGGCACAACGGCTGCTCAAGCCCGAGCCACAAGAGGGTGATGAGTTACTGGACATTAAAATTCGCCCATCACATCGTGCAGCCAACGATGATGTAGTGGATGGTGATGTGTCTGTGCAGGGCGTTTCGGACTTGATGACCAACTTGGCGCGTTGTTGTCAACCCGTGCCTGGAGACCGTGTGCTGGGTTTCGTGACACGCGGTTCTGGCGTTACCATTCATCGGGAGTCGTGCCCCAATTTGCTGTATCAACAGCACAAAGCGGGCGAGCGAGTCGTGGAAGTTAACTGGGGCAAAGATGACGAAAAAACTTACCCGATGACTATTTTAATTCGTGCTTTTGATCGCAAAGGGCTTATTCGCGACATTTCTAATGTGTTTGCTGAAGAAAAAATAAATGTGTTGGAAATGAATACTCGCACGGAAAAGAAAGACCAAACGGTAACGATGCAAACCA
>CAYGNS010000065.1:0-8699 GCA_964351295.1 uncultured Gammaproteobacteria bacterium | reverse complement strand
TCCGCCAAAAATGGGTTTTATGTAAACTAGGGGGACATATCGTCTTCTCCCCCCGCTAATGTGGGCCCCCGGCCTGCGCGGGGGGGGGGGACGGCGGGAATGACGTTTTCGCCCTAAGCGGGAATGACGTTTTTCCCTTCAGTGGTTGATCTGAACTGCAAATAACGATACTTTCCCACCAGTGTCTACCTAATCAGCAATTGCATTTTTGCAGGATCCTACCGCAAAAAGCGCGCCTTACCTTAATGAGTCCATATTTAAGTCAATTATGCCAAGGCTATGGTCGGCATAATTCGCGTTCAAGTAACGTATTGTTCTTCTGGTTGTTCTGCGTATTTTTTCTTTCTGTTTCATCGGTTTCCGCTCAAATTATAGATGGCGAAGCGGACCCGCGCTTTACGGCTCCAATCTTTTATTCGAAAGCGGCCACCATCCGTGTTGATGTTGTTCACATCGCACCCGACAATCGAATTTACTTCGCTGGTAAATTTGATCGTCTCGATACAGCTACCGACATCTTCGAACAAAGTACGTTTGCGCGCCTTGAGGCCGACGGCACACTCGACCAATCATTTGCTCCGCAAATTAGGGGTGGTAATGTATTGGCGGTAGCTGTACTGCCCAATGGCAAAATTCTCATTGGCGGTGATTTTACCCACGTTAATGGCCAAGCTGCGGCTAATTTTGCGCGGCTGAATGCCAACGGCTCAATAGACAGCACCTTTAATGTGGCGGTTGACCGACAGGTGCGGAGTATTTTGTTGCGTGCAAATGGTCAAGTGGTGATTGGCGGAGGGTTTACTTCGGTGGCCGGTAACACCGCTAATAATCTAGCTCAAATCAGTGCCGACGGCGTGTTTGACCAAAACTTTGAGAGCACTATTTTTGCCATTGAAAGTCCACAACAAAACAATTCAGGTGTTTTCGTTGTGCGCGAAATTGTAGCCGACCCCATAGCGCAGAGCCAACTGATGGTGGCTGGGGCTATGCGCCTTCCGAACCCTGATCCTTCTAGTTCGGACGAAGGTCCTAGAATAGTGATGGCAAAGTTGAATAATGATGGCAGCCATGACAACACTTACGTATTCCCCTATACAGGCCCTGGCGTTGTGAGGGAGATGGTGGTTGATGATCTCGGAAGCGTCTATTTTAGTTCAAGTTTTTTGGTTCAAACGGTCGAGGGCATAAACTACGTGGCTGGCAAGACGGATGCGACTGGTGCAATTATCGAGAGTTTTACTCCCCCGCTGCCTAATTTTAAGGCCCTTACAGGCATCGCATTGCTACCGACTGGCGACATTGCAATCTCGGGTGATTTTAACGGTGGTTTGATGGTGCTCTCACCCGCAGGCGAACAACAAGCCGTGCCGCTTCCACTCATTTCTGGACTCAAAGATATTGGCGTGCAAACGAGTTTGGCGGATGGATCTCTTGAGTCGATTGTAGTGGCGGGCACCTTTGGTTTTATTGGCGGCGCATTTTTAGACAGTATCGGGCGCATCGATTTAGCGGGCCAAGTGTTGGCTGAACCAAGGTTATCGATGTTTCTTGCCCAAGCTGAAATTAATGCCATAGCGCCAGCAGCCAACGAGGCGGTCTATGTTGGTGGTCGTTTTGAGGAGGTGGGCGAGTTTGTTCGAAGCAATATTGTGAAGCTTAACAAAGACGGCTCAGTAGACACTAACTGGCAATTAACGCTCAACGATGATGTACAAAACATAGTCGCACTCAGAAATGGTGACATTATCGTGCAGGGCGACTTTGGTTTAGTTAATGGTGATTCTTATCCTGGTATGGTTAAGGTGGACCCGAACGGAGTGCTTGATCCGACGTTTCCAGCCTTGGAACCCTCAGGCGAGGTATATAGATTAATTGAATTAGCCAACCGTCAACTGTTGGTGGCCGGCGAGTTTCAGCCAGACGGTATGGCGGGTGACACCAAGTTCTTAGTCCGATTAGAGCCCGACGGTTCCCACGATCCAACTTTTGAAACTGGGTTTGATAATCTTGTAGAGGAGATTGCGCTCGCCCCCAACCAAAAGATTTACGCGGCAGGGGCTTTCAATTTTATTTCAGGAGTTGCACATCAAAGCATGGTTCGACTAGAGGAAAACGGCGCAGTCGACCCAGCGTTTTCGCTCGTAGTAGAACGGTTGAATGTGACGTATCCGTCGACGATTAAGCTACAAAATGATAATAGTATTGCCATAGGTGGCAATTTTGATCATGTGAATGGCACTCCACAGCGGTTTCTTGCTGTGATTGAATCAAATGGGGATTTACGCGGGAGTTTTACCCCGCTATTACGAACGTCGTTAGGCCCAGATCCTGATACTGGCATACAGGCCCGTCCAGTATCTGCCATCGTCAACTTGCTGAATGGCCAACTTGTTGTGGCCGGTAACGTAGGGCCTAATACGGAGGCACTTAATTATCGATTTCTACAACGCTTCAATGAAGATGGGAGTGTTGACGATTCGTTTTTTGACGCAATGCTTGATGGTGTTGTGAGCGCGGCCGCGATTGATGCGGCTGGAAATTTGTTGATTGGTGGCAATTTCACGCAAGTCGGGGACGTGCCTACCGGGCAAGTGGCCCGCGTTGCGATTGGGCTAGACATCACACCATTGTGTATTGTGACCAAAGCAAGTAACGGCAACGTAATACAATTTTGTTTGTAGGAATGGTGATTTTCGTCTTCGTGGGAATGGTGGGAAGGAGCTTCGTCATCCACGTGTTCTAATCCGTCATCCCCCAACTTTAATCCGTCATCCCCGCGCAGGCGGGGATCCATTATCTGGTATATTGCTACCCCATGGATTCCCGCCCCCACCTTCGCGGGGGAGACGGCGGGAATGACGCTATTGACCTTCGAGGGAATTACGGAGAGGCATTCAGTGACGGACTCGAAAACCTAAATTAATTGAATCCAAATAATGATTCTCTGCACCTAAGTATACAAGAGAGCCACATTGTGCAGCTCTCATTAACTTTTAAGGTATGCAGAGGACATTATGAAAAACATTACACGCGCCCTGAGCGTTAGTTTGTTCACACTTTTAGCGGTAACTTCAGTGCACGCCAAGGGCGATGGACAAGTTGACTTCGCAGATCTATCTTCCCACTATGGCGAGCCCAAGGTCGAAATTAACTTATCGGCTAATTTAATGAAAATGGCTGGCAGTTTCGCGCAGAGCGAAGAGCCTGAAGTGGCCAAAATGCTGTCCAATTTAGAGTTTGTTAAAGTTCGCGTTTACAGTCTAAAAGGCGAGTTCGATAAGGCCAATGACTCTATTGAAAGCTTAAGCAAAACTTTAAAAGCAGACAATTGGGAAACGTTGGTTACAGTGAATGACAACGAAGAACACCAAAACGTGCGAATTTTTAGTAAATCTACTAACGACGTGATTGACGGGTTTGTGGTGATGGTTGTGTCGCCTGAAAAGGAAGACGGCGAAGCGGTGTTCATTAATATTGTCGGCTCGATCGATCCAAAGCAAATCGCCAAAATCACTGACAATCTTGATATCAATATCAACTAAAGCGACTGCGTGATGAACTTTTTAAAATACAGTTTTATCACTCTGTTCACGGTTCTGCTTATTGTCGGTGTGATTTACGTGGTTGCCTCCACCGGCATTAAGTCGCAACCAGGCTATGCTAAGTTTGATCTACCAAGCCGACCTCCAAGCTTTTCGGGCATTGCCCTTAATGTGGGACCACTCGGTGTAAAGCCATTGCAGTGGGTTGTGAAACAAATAGTGAATGATCTCGACGCTGAAACAGAAGCCCCCGAACGTATCCTCCTTGGCACTTTACAAGAAGTGCAGGGTGTTCAGCTAAAGGTCTATCAAGTGCGTGACAACCGCGAGCTCTACGACCAAGCCGTAACGGCAACGATCGAGTCGCTTAAGCAGGACGCTTGGCAAACCGTGCTAGTCGTGCGTGAAGATTATGAGCGCATTGTTGTGATGCAGTCTGAGCGCGCAGACGTGATTTCTGGCATAACGCTAATGGTCACAACGCCTGAAGAGGCGGTATTCGTAAACCTGCTTGGCGAGTTTAATGCCGAGGAAATTGCGAGTTATGCTGGGCGGGTTAAGGCTTTGTAAGGGGGAACGCAGGGATTCACGGGAAGGCCAACCGTTATCCCTGTAGTGCGTCATCCCTGTTAAGCCGGGGGACCCATCTCTACATGGATTCCCGTTTTCGCAGGAATGATGAAGAAGTATCATCCCCGCGCAGGCGGGGATCCATTAGCGCATAACGTACCGGCATTTGGGGAAATTGGGACATCCCCAGAAAGTTGTGCCACTTTTGTGACGTGCGCGCCTAATTAGTTTGATATCGCATTGTGGACAACTAGGGGTCAAAAAGTCTTCCGAAGTTAGATCTTTTAGCAAACGCTCTTGTACCTTCGGATCAAGCTTCAGGATGTCAGCATAAATTTGTGCATGCCCTTGCGCTTTAACGTTGACGTTCGCTTGCTGGATAAAATCAACTGCAGCTTGAGATAATTTGCCCGAGTACATTAATAGGCCTAGCTGCAAGCCCTCACTCGCAATGACTCCCTGTAGCTCTCTCACCACCTGTACACCTATCGGCCGATTCGCCCAACTTTTGCACTGAACGGCGCCGATTTTTTGCTTAGTTGAGTTTGCATACAGATACAGGTCTACACCATTGTCGGCACCTGAACGCGTTTCTTTGGCCATAAACCCTTTAAGGTTCCAGAGACGCACGCACAACTTTTCAAATACACGCCACTCCATGGAGGCAATAAGGTCTGCGGACCATCGGGATGTGTCAATGGGCGGTGTTGCAGGGTGTTCTGGTCTAGCGCTAATGCGCACGCCGCCACCTGTTAAAGCGTTTCGTTTGGATGCAGCGCGACCGTTACTGCGAGTATTTAGATTTGCTTTCCGCTGCTTGTGCTTCACTATAAGCACACTAATAATTAGCAAAACGACTATGGCTACCAGCGCGACAATAGCTAAAGGGCTTATGTACTCAAGTGGGTTAATGCCTCGTGAAATTGATACGCCAAATACGATAGCCACGACAGCGCCAAAAGCTCTACCACCCACATCCTTCTGAGTCCGCTTTTTCTTAGCCATTCTATCTATTTTCTCTGCAGCAAAACCATACCCACACTCGCCCCTATACTTTGAGTTTAGCGCAAAGGCGACATCTTAGAAAACTCCACTTCAAAGTTCTAAGGTGATTGCCTCAGCCCCCAAAAAATAAAAGTGGGTCTGTCATACTTCTGACATATTGCTGAAATTGCGATGCGGTATTCTCTCGAAAAAACCCCTCCCTTTTTCTGAGATAAACAAAAAAATGAAAAAACTTAAAGTTCCCGTAGTTGCATTTACCCTCTTGTTACCAATACCGGTTTTTGCAGCCTCCGCTGCAGTTGTTGCTGACGCGGCTTCCTTGCAAGCAGCCTTAGACGCGGGTGCAACCACTGTCACGATTAAAGAAGGCACCAAGATTATCGACGTGAAACAGACACTTAAATATATCGGTACTAGTGCGCTCAATATTGAGGGAAATGGTGCCGAGATCGTCGATGCGGGAATTCCCGACGGTGATCCTATTTTCTATGTAAGCCAAGGCGCTGATGTTTCCATAGCTAACCTTGCTCTAAAGGGGCCTGGTGGCTATAGCATAAATACCCTCGGCAGCCTCAAAGGTGGTAAAGGTATTTATGTACAAGTGCCAGCAAGCCGCACGGGTGTGGTCAGTTTAACGCTTACCGAGGTAAGTGTAAGTGGGACCGGTAACCATGGCGTGCATGTATCAGATTGTTCATTACAAGATGCTTGCGGCGGTGGTCAGGGAGGGGGTGGTGACGGCTCTGCGGCCTCGGTACACGTCACTCTGGAATCGGTTACGATTGATGGAGTAGGATTTGCCAAACAAGACGCTGATGGTCTACGCGTAGACGACCGCGGCCCAGGTGACATCGTGCTGACCGCTAAGAATTCACGTTTTATCAATGTGGGAGCCGATGGCATCGAACTGGACGAGGGTAATGAAGGGAGTGTGCAGGTTTTGGTAGACACCCTTACGGTGGAAAGCAACGGAGCCTATTGCTTTGATGTTGATGGTGATGGCCCATTTGACCCCATTGCAACTGACCCCGCGTGTAATGATGATAACGAGCCCGATGTTGACGACGGTTTTGATATCGACGAAGCAGGACCTGGCGGGATTTCTGGCACTCTGACCAATCTAACCATTGTGAATAACTACGACGAAGGCTTGGATTTTGATACGGACGGTGAAGGCGAGAATAATTTTGTTAAGCTCGACATACAGAAAGTGGTAGCTTCCGGCAATGGCGACGAGGCAATCAAGATCTCTGAGGAGGGTAATGCTTCGGTTGATGTGACCCTAAGTGCTCTTAACATAGCGGGTGACGTTGAAGTGGAAGAAGAGGGCGAGGGTAATCTAAGCGTATCGATCAGTGCATCGAATATAGACGACGACCTAAAGCTATCTACAGAAGGCGCAGGGAAAGGTACTGTCTTGCTTACCGACACCACAGTGGCAGGCGAAAAAGATTTTAAAAATATCACTGAGTTATAGCGCTTAACAGCGCACTCTCACAGAATCGTTTGATCGGTGCCTTAGCTGACTTGCTCGCGAACGCCCAACTCGGAATTGGTTGGTTCAAATTCGAGTTCGGGCGTAACGCTCAGCAAATACCGCACGTAGTGATGCAGTTCGTGGTTTAAGTTAAACCATGTTGATATAGAGTGGGCGGGGTTTTGTTCGCGCTCTAAGTGTGCTGCCACTATTTCGTTTGCGTGTTCGCGGTGCGCGTCGTTGGCCGCGTTTAAGGCTAGGTATTCAGCATTGCTGATCGGGTAATTTTGTGGCTCAAACCAGTGCGGTAGCAGTGTATTAAAAACACCCTGCAGGCGTTCACGATGCAGCGTGTCAAGCGCTTTGCCGATGCGTGAACTATTTGAGCCCCGCAGGACGCGCAAATCATGATCCACATCCTTCAGAGTTTTGGTGGCATAGATCATGGCCCGTGCTGATTGCGCGATATCCGTAATGTCCTTCCGTTGATCGTCCGTGAGATTGGTGGCGTACAGTTTTCCTACATACTGGATTAAACTGTCTTCGATGCCTTTAAGTTGTTGATATTGCTCAATAGTGTCGCCTGACAACGTTGAAGCATTGAGCTGTACACGACGTTCGACGGATTCGAGGTCAACTCGCAGCATGGCCGCGTTACAGCGTGCGCCATCGCAAACCAACTGTTTTAGGGCTGCTTGCAAGGCCTTAATGGCGGAGTCAGGTACTGCAACGGGTACCGAAAAGTACTCTGCTAACTGGTTCTGGGGTGCAGGAAGCAATCGCGCAATCCATGTGCTATACGCTTTAAGAAAGGGTAAAAACAACACAATGCCCATCAAGTTAAACGTGCTATGAAATGCAACCAAGCCGAACAAGGGGTCGTGCACGCCTAGCCCGCTCAGTATGTTTGGTAAAAACGGCAGTAGCACCACAAACGCTAAAAAGTTAGTTACGACATTAAAAAATACATGTGCGAATGCTAACTGCTTTTTTATTTTAGACTCGCCCAAACTTCCTAAAACGGTGGTGCTCGTAGTGCCGAGATCAGCGCCAATCACGAGCGCGGCGGCACCCGCGAGCGGTAATAGGCCGGCGCTGAGCATCGCGAGCGTAATAACCATTACGGCCGAGCTCGACTGCATGATAGCTGCTAGCACTAACCCCAATGCCAAATAGGCGATGGCGGGCAGGTTAGTCATGGCATTAAAGTCGAGTAAATCGGGTAAGCCGGCAACGCCTGATTTCATTTGATCTAAGCCCAATACCAATAGGCCAAAAGCAAATATGGCTAAGCCAAACCCGCGAATCTTCTCGTTGCGAGGAAACACTAATTGACACGCAGCGCCTATGCCTAAAAGAGGAATAACCAGCGCTTCAAAGTCCAACTTAAAACCCACCACAGTCACCACCCAACCTGTGAGCGTGGTGCCTAAGTTGGCGCCCAACATAACCCCAATCGCGGCCGTTAACGAGATTACTTCGGCGCTCAATAGCGCGAGCAACACCAACGACACCATCGAGCTGCTTTGTAAAATGGCCGTGATAACCATTCCAGAGAAAACCGCACTCCAAGTGGCTTGGGTGCGCAGCGCGAGCCAACGCTTAAGCTTCTCGCCACTAGCACGTCGTAAACCTCGCTCTAAGGAATGCATGGCGTACAAGAAAATCAGTAAGCCTGCAATAAAGTGCAATAGGGTCATAAGCAACTCACTTCATTGCTCGCTCTAAGCGACAACATGTAGCGCTGGATCATTTACTAAGCTGCGCGACGATGTCAGCGCGCAGATTCTCGGTGTTGCTGCGTGCTATACCGAGTAAATTTTGTGTAGTAATGAGCGTGGACATCCAGAATCGCAACTGCTGGAGCAATTCTGGGTTAGCTAGATACCCGTCTAGAATCTGCTGAGCCTCGATTGGGGTAATGGGTGAATCGCATTCAATTAGCACCTGCTTGGCATCTAGACCGTCGCTCCGATGGCAGTTCTGCCAAACATGCTGGATCACTTTTGAGGGCGTTAAACCGCGCACTGTTGCACGGTAATCAGGAATATATTCAAAGATTTGACTTTGCGCCCCCGAACTCGTTACAAAGTATTCTGCTAGGG
>CAYGNS010000064.1:0-8709 GCA_964351295.1 uncultured Gammaproteobacteria bacterium | reverse complement strand
GTCATGTACACCCTGATTTCTCAGGCATGCCGGCTTCTCGCCACGAAGGGGCCTGTGCCTCTGGATCACTGGCCGTGTTAGCCGCCATGGCGGATCTAGAAAGCGGAAGATACCAAACCGCTTGTGTCGTCGGCATAGAACTTATGCGAAACGTTAGCGGCGAGATCGCCGCGCAACATTTGGGCGCAGCCGCTTGGCATGGCAAGGAGGGCGTAAACGCTACTTATCTTTGGCCTGCTCTATTTTCTGATCTTTGCGACGTTTACCAAGAAAGATATGGTCTTAAATATGAGCATTTAGCCGCTATTTCAGAGACTAATTTCGCTAATGCAAAACGCAATCCCAATGCACAATCACGAAATTGGTCATTTACAGATAAAAGTTTCACGCAGGATGACGAGGCCAATCCAGTAATTGAAGGTTGGATGCGTAGACAAGATTGCGGCCAAGTTACCGATGGCGCGGCCGTTGTTATGCTTGCGACTGAACAATGGGCGGCAGAGTATGCCCGCAAGCGCGGCATTAACTTAGAAAGCCTGCCTTACATTAAAGGTTGGGGGCACACTACGGCACCGTTACTAATGCAGACAAAACTGTCTGAGAGCAAACCCAGCGACTATGTGTTTCCAGCAACCAGACGAGCGATCACGGATGCCTATCTGCGTGCGGGTTTAAGGGGTCCGCAAGACTTAGACGCAATCGAAACGCATGATTGTTTTTCAATCACCGAGTACATGGCAATTGAACACTTTGGACTCGCCGCCCCTGGCGAAGCATGGAAGGTGGTTGAACGCGGCGATTTCACCTTTACGGGAAAACTACCAGTAAACCCATCTGGAGGGCTTATTGGTTTGGGACATCCTGTTGGCGCTACTGGAATACGCATGCTGCTCGATGCAAGCAAGCAAACGACTAACCGTGCCGGAGACATGCAAGTAGTCGGTGCGAAAACCGTAGCCACGTATAACGTCGGTGGCTCAGGAACGACTAATGTATCCTTTGTAGTAGGCGTTGCATGAAACAGTCAGACGTTTATATTTACGATGCA
Source organism: uncultured Gammaproteobacteria bacterium (assembly GCA_964351295.1). Lineage (GTDB taxonomy): Bacteria > Pseudomonadota > Gammaproteobacteria > Arenicellales > Arenicellaceae > Arenicella. Next base: position 7,661 of record CAYGNS010000064.1, on the reverse strand, counting down.
GTTCGCACACCACGAGGCAAAGGTCGCGCACCCAAAGACGGTAAACCAGGCGGTAGCCTCAGCGAAGTTGCTCCCCACGACTTAGTTGCTGGTCTGGTTGATGCTCTCCGTGCTCGCAATCAAGGGTTTGAGGCGCACACGAACCGGCTCACGCTCGGTTGTGTTGGACAAATTGCATCCCAAGGCGGTCATCTTGCGCTCGTCAGTCGCCTAGCGGCTAGCCTGCCAGATCATGTGGCCGCGCAAACGCTCAATAACTATTGTGTCTCTGGGTTGACCGCCATTAACAACAGTTATAGCTCGGCCCTAACCGACTCGTTCTCTTCCCGCTCGCAAAATCTATATTTAGCGGGTGGGGTTGAGTCACTCTCGCAAATCGGGTTTTTGGCGGACCAAGCCAGTTACTACACTGACCCTACTTTAATCAGGAAATTGCGTTGGGCCCCACCGATCATGGGAGCCGAACTACTAGCCACCCTTGAGGGGTTTACTAAAGAAGATCTTGACGAGCTCACACTACTATCGCATCAACGCGCGGCTAGCGCATGGCAGCATGGCGCGTTTGCAAAAAGTGTAGTGCCTGTTACCGACGCCAATGGCGCCACACTACTCAGCACAGACGAGCTCATCCGTAGCGACCTAACCGCGGGCGTATTAGCTGAGATGCCTCCGGCCTTTGCAGCACAAGGAGAGATGGGATTTGATGCGATGATGCTCGCCCAGTGGCCCGACTTGGATTCAATAAGCCATGTACACTCGTTTGCGAATTGCCCTGGAATGGCAGACGGTGCGGCACTCGTACTACTGGGCAACCAAGAAGCTGGACGCTCAGCCGTACTCACACCCAAAGCACGAATTGTGGCGGTAGCAGACGTCTCAGATGACCCCATACTGCAATTTGGTGCGGGGTTTAAGGCGATGGAGCAAGTTCTGGCCGATGCAAAACTGTCTATCAATGATTTTGATCGCATTGAGTTCATGGAAGCCTTCGCCGCGACTCCTCTCAAGTTCATGCGCGACTATAAGCCGGATATCGAGAAACTTAATGTGAACGGTGGTCACCTTGCTATGGGGCATCCAATGGGTGCGACTGGTGCTATTTTAGTGACCCAACTCGTGCACGAACTAGAACGCAGTGATGGCCAATTTGGCTTGGTGGTCGCTTCTGCAGGCGGTGGCTTAGGCTCTGCAATGATTATCGAACGAATCTAGAAAATGGTGAGGATCTATTTTGGTTAATGTTCACTACAAAAAACATGAAAACGTCATTGAGCAAGCTCTAAACGCTTGCGCAACTCGCGCGTATTGGAGCCCATTTACGGAATCTCCGAGTGGTGCTTTGCATCCTCCAGGCGCTCACGAGCAAGGTAAAGCAAACTTTATGGCTCGTTTAGGCAAGCCCTTTGTTCTTGAGCAACCGGGCGAAGTGGGTCGCACAGGTAACGAGGTTTCTCCTTATTGGTTAACCGAGCTCGGTATTGATTATCCTAAAGTGGACGTTGATGCTGTTATGCACGCTAGCAAATCAGCCCAACAAAACTGGCAGACAGTGTCGCCAGATGAGCGTGTCGGCCTGTGTATGGAAATGGCTTTTGCGCTCGAAAAGCAATGCTTTGAAAATGCGTATGCCACCATGCACACGGCCGGCCAAGCGTTTTTAATGGCCTATTCCGGTAGCGGCCCGAATGCGTTGGACCGGGGCGTTGAAGCCCTAGTTTATGCCCACAAAGCCATGCGAGATGTGCCAGCGCAAGCTCTTTGGTCGAAGTCGTTTGGACAAGCTGGAGAGGTCGCATTGAGCAAAACCTATCGACTGGTTCCCCGTGGCGTTGCGGTAGTGGTGTGCTGTGCCACCTTTCCAATGTGGAATGCTTACCCCGCCATCTTCGCCAACTTAGCCACGGGCAACCCTGTAATAGTGAAGCCACATCCCAATGGCATTCTACCAGTGGCTATAGCCGTGCAAACCATGCGCACGGTGTTGGAAGATAATGGTTTTGACCCAAATGTAATTATTTTGGCCGCCGACACACGAGACGAGCCTATCACTATTGAACTTTTGCAGCACGAGCACACCGCCATTATTGACTACACCGGAAGCCAACGATTTGGACTATGGATAGAAGAAAATTGTCGCAATAAACTCGTTTTTACCGAAACCGCCGGATGCAATGCGGTTGTGATTCACTCAACCGATAACATTGATGGCTTAATTTCGGGGCTCGCGAACGCACTGTGTGGATTTTCAGCTCAGATGTGTACTAGCCCACAGAATATCCATATACCCAACGACGGTTTTCCTACGAATAAAGGCTTTATGTCGTTCGATCAGTTTGCCACATCGCTCACAAACACGATCAGTGAGCGCCTTGCAGACCCTAAAAGAGCGGCAGCCATGTGCGGTGCAATCCAGGCTGAAGCGTCTTTGCAGCTGCTGCAAAATTTAAGCCAAAACAAATTGGTTAAAGTTAAACGCGCTAGTACGCCCTACCCTCACCCAGATTTTCCAAACGCCCGAACGGCCACACCCCTAGTCTTAGAGGTTGATGCCGCCGAAAAGGCGCTTTATGGCGAAGAGCACTTTGCACCGGTCTCATTTTTAATTCGCGAACACGACTCACAGCAAGCCTTAGAAAATGCGGCTCACATAGCAAAGAAAAAAGGGGCTATTTCGTCTTACCTATACAGCAGTGACCCAATTTATACGGAATCGGCAAAGAACGCCTTTGCGGCGGCAGGCGCGTCGCTCTGGTGTAATATGACAGTCCCCATGCCAATAAATTTCGCGGCAGCATATTCCGACTATCATGTTACGGGGCTAAATCCTGCTGGGAATGCCTGCCTTGCCGATCTCGCGTTTGTTGCCAACCGCTTTAGAATTATTCAATTTAGAGAACCAGCCTAATGAAAGATAAGGCTCTCATTGAATTTATAATCGGTGGTTGGCATTTAGTGGCGTGGACAATCGTCTATCCAGACGGCAAAACGACTTGGCCGTTTGGGCAACGTGCTAAGGGGCAAATTGTATACACTAGGGATGGTCAGATGAGCGCCACGATCATGGCCGCAGATCGCTCTACGTTCACTAGCTCCAATGTACGGACTGCTTCGCAGCAAGAACAGGCTGAGGCCTATGTAAGTTATTTTCACTATGCGGGTAGTTGGACCGTGCAGGGTGATCAAGTTAGACACCAAGTCGAATTGGCATTAAACCCAAATTTAATTGGCTCCGTTCAGACCCGCTCTGCATCGAGTAATAACATTAACCAATTAGTGTTGTCGGCTAGCGAAAATATATCGTCGGATGAATCTAGAACCCATCACATTGAATGGTCTCGAGCCAAACCGATATCATGATTAAAACGCCCATACTGACCACGATGGTGTTGTTGCTGATTGCGCCGTCGCTAGCACAGTCTCAAGTAACCGAACCACTTATAGAGTCACCCATCGATCCCCAAGCGATCTGTCTTGGCCTTGGCAAAGCGAGTTTTACATCTGAGGTGTCGATTACGCGCGCAGAGCCGCGCCAAACCACCGACTCATTACCGAGCTTTTGTCAGATACAAGGCACCATAGACCCTAATATTGGGTTTGAAGCGCGGCTGCCACTCGAGCAATGGAATGGCAAGTTTTTCATGGCGGGCTGTGGCGGCTTTTGTGGTGTATTGAATGCTGATAATGAATCGCAGTCAAATGCGATTAATTATGCACTGCGTAAGGGTTATGCCACTTTGCTCACTGATGGTGGACACCGAGCGTCCAGCATTGGCGATGGTCGCTGGGCGCTTAATAACCCGCAAGCTGAAGAGGTGTATGCGCATCGCGTATTACCGCTTGGTCACGCAGCTGGGCATGAGTTGGTTGAGCTGATGTATCAGAGCCTTCCGCAATGGTCATATTTTTCGGGTTGTTCTAATGGCGGTCGATTAGCCGCACTGGCCGCACAGCGATACCCTCAGCTATTTGATGGCATCATCGCGGGCTGTCCAGTATTAAATCTATCTATTAATGGTGGCGTATTTGGGCCGTGGGTGATTCAGAGCAATGCAGATAGCCAAGGGCGGCCCATTCTTGACCACAATTTTGCCGTCAAATTACCCATGCTGGAAGCCAATGCCTATGCCGAATGTGATGGGGTAGATGGCGAGGTCGATGGGGTCATTAATCAGCCGCAGGAATGCTCCGTGACGCTGTCTGGTCTACCGACCTGCGAACACAAGAATGCGCCATCCTGTTTAACGGATGCAGAGCGAGGAGTTGTGCTGAATTGGTATCGAGGCCCGCATAACTCAAAGAACGAGAAGCTTTTTGCAGGGATGCCGCCCGGCAGTGAGCGGTACTGGGAGCTGTGGTATTTGGGCGGACCAGATCATTCAGGTCCCGGCACCCTGTTAGGGACAGATTATGGGCGTTACTTAGGTTATCCAGACGACCCGATTGGGATTACCGCGATGGACTTTAATTTTGATACGGGCGTGTCAGCGTTATCTTTTCAGGGACGGTTGCTGAATGCGCTTGACCCAGATTTGTCAGCAATGCGTGAGGCTAATGCCAAGATGATTATGTGGCATGGCTTGGCTGACCCCTTGGTACTCGCGGATCAGTCGCGCGACTACTATGACCAGGTTGTAGCGACCATGGGTCAGTCACAAGCTGATGAGGTTATACGCTTGTTTTTAGCACCAGGGTTGGGACACTGCTGGGAGTTACCTGCCCCGCTCCCCGACTCTATGGATATATTGCAAGCGCTAGAAAATTGGGTGGAGCGCGATCAAGCTCCAGAACAATTGGAGTTACAGCAGGGCGAAAGTTACCGTATATTGGGTGTATTGAACCGATACCCCAGTCCACCTGAGTACTTTGAAAAGCAAGATCGTAGTGAAGATCGCAGTGGTGAGTGATACTTAGTTTAAATACTAGTTTCAAATCAAGGGATCGAATCAAGACTTTAGATAGAGTGGTATCTGGATTAAGTGCGCTAAACATAGTTTATGACCAGCGCGCTGTCCGCAAAAAAAAAGGCTCTATGAAAATAGAGCCTTTTTGGTGTTGCCCCGTGAAGGGGTGTTTAAGGTTTTTGAGTCATTAGAAACTGTAATCTAACTTCAAAGTGATATTTCTTGGCCGTGCATAAATTGCGTCATACGCGATACCGTCCAAAGCACCACCTGAGGCGAGTCGTACAAAGGTTTGCGCGAGCGGTAATGTGCCGCCAACGACTTTGATGCGTTCATCGGTCAAATTATCACCAATCAACGAGATTCGCCATTTACCTTCACGGCCTGCAAGGCCGATCTGGGCACCAAGCTTGGTATAGCCATTCTCGTCAATGTTTGCGTCAAGATTGGACGTAGTGGAGTAGCTCGAAGACGTATCCACATTGAGGTTGAAGTCCATGACCATGCCGTTATTTAGGTCGCGAGTGTAGTCAAACCCAAGGTTAGAACTAAACTCTGGCGCAAACGGAGCCGAGAAGCCTGATCTATCACAAAATGCTACCCCATTGACCACCGAAGTGGGCGCTTCGGCATACGCACAAGTGCTTTGTGGAAAGCTATCATACTCAAAGTCATTGTAGGCGGCCGAAGCATAGAACTCGAGGTTATCGGTCAACAGAAAACGACCGTCAGCTTCTACACCCGTGACCGATGCTTTAGAGGCATTCTTAACCAAAAAGCCCAACACGCCATCAAATATGTTGGTTTGTAGGTCATCGTAGTCTGTGCTGAACGCGGTTACGTTTAAGCGGGTGCGGTCGGTACTGTATTTCGCCCCGATCTCAATGCTCGTTGCTTCTTCGCCTTCAAACTCAAAAGTGCCTGGTACCGATATGCCTGGTGTGCCTGGAATGGAGTTAGAGCGAATATCAAAACCACCCGCTTTTGAACCTTGGGTATACGAAACGTGCCACGACAAGTTGTCGTTCATTTCGTACTGTAACCGAATTAATGGATCAAAATTATCCTCATCACGTTGGCCACTTATACTATGAGGGCCAACGTTTAAGACGGCTGCCCACAAAAACTCTAACAGATTAGCTTGCGCAGGGTTTGGAGATGGAAGCAAGGGAGCAATGTTGCCTGAACCACCTAAGAGTCGTAACTCTCGGGCGCCTTCTTTGTCTTCGGTCGAAAATCTCGCGCCCACGGTCAAGTCTAGTTTGTCGTTTATGCGAATGTCTGCCTGCGCGAATGCCGAGAACAAGTCTGAGCTTTGCTCAAACGTGCGAGCCCATTGCGAGTTAACTAATAGCGCTACAGGAGGCCCAGCCAAACTTAAAAAGTTACCCAAAAAGACATCATCAGTTACGTCCATGTCACTGGTTTGAAAGAAGACTCCAGCGATGTAATCAACTTTTTCGCCGCCGGGCGAAGCAATGCGTAACTCTTGAGAAAACTGTTCGTATTTCTCAGACTGATTGGTGCCGTCCAGAATATCTAGGCCTGTGTAGTCAACATCCAGCACCTCAAAGGTATCGTATTCGACGTATCCAGTTGTAGATGTAATTTCGTGTTCGCCCCAGTCGTATTCAGCCGTTATGACAGCATTAGACATTTCATTATTACTCGACACTTCATTACTAGCACGGCGAAAGTCTTCAACTACGTCCACGGCGATAGGCCCTCTAAACACCAAGGAATAACCGTCTTGAGGATTGAGGTTCTCCATTGCATAGCCCAAGCTGTCAAAATCAGCCCGTTCGGCTTTAAAGTTAACGCGCAAGGGGCCGCCATTATCCCAAGCCAGTTGTCCTCTAACGTAAGACTCGTCTCGTTGTGGTTCTAAGCGGTTGAGTTGAACATTGTCAACCCAACCGTCCATCTCGCGCGTCGAAGCGGTTAATCGACCACTTAGTGTGTCTGTTAGAGGGCCGGAAATCACTCCGAGAAATTGAGGCTCGTCATGTTCAAATTCGTACGATGCTGACACTTTACCCTCAAATACGTCTGTTGGCTTGGCAGAGACCAAGCTGATCGCACCCGCAATTGCGTTTTTACCAAACAGAGTCGGCTGTGGTCCGCGGAGCACTTCGACCCGCTCTAAATCCACCATTGGCGTGCGAATTAATTGACTTCGACCATATGAGATACCATCAAAATACATTCCCACGGACTGTTCAAAGCCTTTGTTAGCGCCAGTCGAAACTCCGCGTATGCTGATGGTTGAGTCGATCTGATTTTCGGTGATAAACAGATTTGGAACAGATTGAGACAAAGTCGCAAGACTGTCTATGCTGCGGTCTGCTATCAATTGCCCGCTAACAACCGAAATCGATATAGGTACGTCTTGCAATGATTGCGGGCGCTTTTGCGCGGTCACAATGATCTCTTCGAGCTGAGCGTGCGCAGCTTGCGAGCTTACTAGCGAGGCGACGAGCACCGCGCATAAACGCTTTGAAAACGTTTTCATATTAAATCTCCTCCAGTGTAAAAGGCCAATGATTGACTCGTGTGTTTATAGTTTTTAAGCCCAAGTCTGCTTGGTGGACAGATTGGAACATCGCACCATTCTAGGTGTGTATGCTTATGCAAGTCAATTGGCTCGTTAACAATAAGTTGAGAGCGTTGACAATCTAAAATGTTGAATCTAGCTCAGATTTGCTCGCATAACTTTATTCATCGCGTTTCTGGGCAAAGAGGCTAAGATTTTTATCTTTT
>CAYGNS010000063.1:2525-8811 GCA_964351295.1 uncultured Gammaproteobacteria bacterium | reverse complement strand
GTCTATATGAATGCCAGCAGTGTCTCGCTAATTAACTCCACCGTTTCAAATAACTACAACACGGGTTTTAGAGGCGCTATTTCTGTTACGGGTGGCAGCGAAGCCCCTTATCTTCCGGCCCTTACGCTAAGTAATTCGGTGGTCGCGAATACCGATAACGATAGTGGCAATTACGCTTCGGTTGATTGTTCGTCTGGTGTTGTATTTCAAAGCATCTCAACATCAAGCTGGATGGAAGATGCGGATGAAGATTTATCCTGTTTTGGCAATATGCCCGTGCCTGCCTCGATTCAACAAGGTGATCCAAGCCTAGGGTCGTTGGATTTTCAAGAAGGAAATTTTGGACCCACCGCTGTTCACACGCCCTTGGCGGGTTCGCCATTGCTCGGCGCGGGCAATGTTGGTATTTGCGCCGCAGCACCCATCAATGGAATAGATCAACTAGGCGCTGAGCGCTTAGCAGAGAGCTGTGCTATTGGCGCAAGTGAGCTTGCTGAGGTGCTTCCTGAGGAGGAAGAAACGTTTTTTGTAGTACCCATAGGGTCGGGTAAAACCGTGACGTTTTCCTTGTAGTGAGTGCTGCACTTAAGCTCTAGTTAACGTTTGTAGTTAAGTAGCGCAAATAGCGCCTGTTATTGCTAAATAGAATTACGTCAATTAGCTAAGCCGTGCGCCGTTTGCAGACAACGGCGCGCTAAACGGCGCGGGCTTGCCCGCGCGGTCGCCAACCGAGCAGATAGGCTGGCGCGAGTATCAGAGCCTTAAAAAACACCCAGAGTCCGCGCAGTAAAAACAACACGAGCATAAAGGGCAAGGTAATAAGCCAGGCCAATGGAGTGAGCACGAGCACTAGAATCGCGAGCGGCCAACTAATCGCGAAGAGAATGAACCAAGCCACTAATAGTAAGAATATCTTGAGCATAATTAAATTATAGTCTGTGAGCTTTAACACGATCTAAAGCGTTACAAATTATCCATTATTAGGTCTAGTCCCATTCGTAACGCACCCCTACTTGGCGACGCACCTCATCCATAAGCTGCATTACCCGCTGGCTACTCGCATGGGGCACCAACGGGCTTTCATGTACATTATTTGCTAAGCAGCGATGCACTTCCTCAATTTCGTATTCATAGCCATTGACCCTGTGTGGGGCATCACACACTAGGTGCGGCTCACCCGCGCCATTAGCATACACTTGCGCGCTTTGGCTGCACCAAAATCCTGGATTGATATGAATGTGGCCCTCGTCCCCGTAGATATACGCACCGTGATTGGTTTGTACGCCAATTCCCGCACTCAGGTTAGCTAATGCGCCATCGGCATACTTGAGCACCATGGCAATATTTTGATCCACCTGCGTAGGCGCCAGCTCAGCTAAGGCCAGTACTTGAGTGGGTAATTGCTGCATTACAATGTCGCACAATGTAAGTGGATAAATTCCTACATCAAGCAGGGCACCACCCGCTCGCTCGGGATCATATAACCGTGATGCTGGGTCGAACGGGCGATTAAAAGCAAAACTCGCGTGCAACATCTTTACTTGCCCAATCTCGCCATTGGCCACCCACTTTTTAATGTGTTGATACACGGGCAAACAGCGGGTCCACACCGCTTCCATGTAAAAGCTGTTGGTTGCTTGTGCCGCCGCCAACACCTCATTCGCTTGTTGCGCATTCACGGTCATCGGCTTTTCGCACAGCACCGCTTTACCGGCTTTAAGTGCGGCAATAGATTGCGCATGGTGCTCGCTGTGCGGTGACGCGATGTACACCGCGTCTAATTCTGGGTCACTGAGAAAATCATCGAGCTGCGCATAACTGTAAGTAAATTCGTGTTCGGCGCAAAAGCGCTGCGCTCGCTCGAGCGATCTACTGAGTACCGAGTGACGCTGTGCGCCGTCTACTTCCTTCAAAGCACGTGTGAAAGTGCTGGCGATATTGCCTGGTGCGATGATGCCCCATTTAACAATTTGCAATGCGTGTCTCCTGAATGTTGTGGGTGTTGATTGAGAATTTAGTTTAGAGACCACTTACGTGTATTGAGGTCTTCTAAGCAAACAGCGACTACGGTGCCTCGGCCGCATAAACCAATTGACCTTCTTTATAGGTTGCGAGGACCTTTATTTGGTTAATTTCTTGCGGCTCCACGGTCAGCGGATTGTGACTCAAGACCACCATATCTGCCAATTTTCCGGGGCTCAGCGAGCCCTTGCTCGACTCTTCAAAGTATTGATACGCCGCGTCGATCGTAATCGACCGCAAAGCTTGTTCGGGGCTAATTGATTGCGCCGCACCAAGCACCGCACCGCTGCGCGTAAGACGGTTTACGGAAGCCCACATTAGACGCAGCATATCCGGAGGTACAATAGGCGTGTCGTTATGCGTGCTAAATCGCAACCCCTGTTGCAAACTGCTTTGCAGAGGGCTAATACGACTGGCGCGTTCTGCGCCCAATACCGAATCTCGATGCCAGTCGCCCCAGTAATAAGCATGTGCAGAAAAATAAGACGGCATAACCTTGAGCGTGCGCATACGGGCAATTTGGTCTTCGCGCACGGTTTGCGCATGAATCATGACAGTGCGTCTATCGGCTTGGCCATGCGCATCCGTGGCTCGCGCTACCGCGCGCAATAACTGATCGGAGGCGGCATCGCCATTTGCGTGTGCAATCACTTGGGTGTTCTCCGCAAAGGCTGCACTCACCGCGTCGTTAACGCTTGCCTCCGCAAGTGTTGGGTAGCCAGCATAATCTTTGCCTTGCCCATGCGGAGGATGCAAATAGGGCTCGCTCAACCACGCTGTTTTACCTTGCGGAGAACCATCGAGCACCAGTTTAATACCCCCAACGCGAAAGTTATTTTTATAGTTTTCTTGACTCCGCACGCGCTCTAATTCTTTGCCATAGTGCCCTTGAAAGGGATAAGCAACTACGTCTAAATTGAGCAACCCGCGCTCCGCTGCGCTCTTTAAGAACAGGACGTCGGCTGGCGATGCTGCACCGTCTTGCACGGTGGTAATGCCAAAGCTAGCGTAGTGTTCAAGTGCGCGCTTCAATAATGCATCTTTAGTCGTTTCGTCCGCCTTTGGAAACTGTGCATAGACGGCATACATCGCCGTTTCTTCTAATACGCCGTTAGGCTCTTGCTTGGCAACGCGACGAATCACTCCTCCACTAGGGTTAGGTGTATGCCTATCGATCTCAGCCAATTCAAGACAGCGACTATTACAACTAATAAAGTGACCGGATACATGCAGCACCGCCACCGGTTGCGTGCGCGAAACTTGGTCGAGGTCAAATTTAGTGAGGTGACGTTGCTCCTCGAGTAAAGAATCATCATAGCCAAAACCGATAATCCAAGTACCAGACGATGCGGGGGCACGTCGCTGTTTTAACAGCTCTATAATATCATCCACATTCTCCGCAGAACCTACGGGAGGCGAAGACACGTTGACCATGCTTTGTGTTAGCAGAGTCAGACTCAAATGACCATGAGCATCAATAAAGCTTGGTGCCAGCGTGGCACCGTCTAGATCAACCGTCGTGTACTTGGAGTCCTGAGTTTGCTTTAAGGAATGTTGAAGGTCTGCTCGAAGACCCACCCTCGCGATCTTGCCGTCACGCACCAAAACCGCGTTGGCATTTGGAAACGCCGCGTCAAGGCTAATCACCTGTGCATTAACGAATAACTGCGTTTGCGCCATCGTAGGTATAGGATTCATCGCCAATATAAGTATTGGTAAGATGGTTCGCATAGGATATAACGCTGTTCTAATTATGCTCATCGTGTCTCTTTAGTTTTTGCGCACTTAGTGAGTTTACTGTTGAGGTATTGTGCCATTTAATCGTCACGGCTTTAAAGTACTCACTTATCTCGTGGCGTTGGTAGCAAGCCTGACTCCGCGATTCATCAATAGTTGGCAACGAACATTACAATGAACACGCCGTCCTCTTTCTACCCCTTATTGCTATGGCAGACCTATAAGAATCGCACGCCGGTTGCGCCAGCTGTGCCTTTAATCCGCAGTTGGCGCGAGCGCAATCCTGCCTATGAGTATACGTTTTTTACCGATGACGAAATTGATGCATTTATGGCCAAGCATTTTGATTCGGCTACAGTTGCGGTTTTTCGAGCTCTGCCCATTGGCGTAATGCGCGCAGACATGTGGCGCTACGCGGTGCTGTATGTAAATGGGGGGGTGTACGCCGATCTAGATACCGAATGTATCGTACCCATTGAACACTGGCCATACAACCAGCACAAACTGTTAGTTGGCTTAGAAAACGACACACACTTTTGCCAGTGGTGTATAGCAAGTGACGCTGGCCATCCAGTGCTAGCAATGGTCTTAGAAATGATCGTAGCACGTTGGCAAAGCGGCCCCGATTTAAGTCATTCCTCTATAACTCATTATCTTACGGGGCCCGGTGTTTGGACAGACGCCATAGCTAAGCATCTTCACTTCTCGGGTAGGTCCGCACGCGAGATCTATACGCGCTTCGCGCAACAAGACACCTCACTACAAATGCTTGATGAGCATGCGTTTACGCGGGATTTAGTGATGCATCATTTTGGCTCGAATCATTGGTCAAAGAGCAACCAGTATGTTTCCTGGGTAACAGAGGAGGGCAGGTTACAGCGCGAGCATGCCTGCCGCCCAGTAGTCACTCAAGGTTGGTCAGTGCTGGCGCATGGCGAGCTATTTGAACTGGGGCATACGAACGGTGCGCGCGTAGACATTAACGCCTCAGCCGCACTCATTCTTTCGTACTGCGATGGCCAGACTAGTATTGCGCAAATACTCGACAAACTCGCACATCAGCTTAGCGTTACGCAAGATGCGCTGCGGGATTCGGTTTGGGGCTCACTCACTCAGCTCGCCACCACCGGCGTGCTGGATCTGAACGGTAATTAAGCGGCAAGGTTCGCTTGACATTAAACGCAAGCAATATGAACATGGTTTCATCATCATAAACTTGTATACCCACTAGGAGAGCCACATGTTTGTAGGACATTACGCAGCTAGCTTAGCCCTTAAAAAGGTGGATCCGAGCGTATCGTTAGGTACGCTCTTTTTGGCAGTACAGTTTGTGGACATCCTGTTTTTCCCACTCGTGTTGCTGGGCATTGAACAGCTTAACATTGTGGAGAACTTTACCGAGTCTACCCATTTTGAACTGGTTTTTATGCCCTACACCCACAGCTTACTGGCCACTTTTATTTGGGCCGGGTTGGCGTTTGTGGGCTTTAGGTTTCTGCGCGGTACGGCCTCGCGCGCCGCTTTGGTTATTGCGCTTGGCGTTGCCTCGCATTGGTTTTTAGACTTGTTAGTACACACGCCAGACTTACCGTTGTGGAGCGATAACTCTATCAAGCTAGGATTTGGCTTGTGGAATAATGCCGTACTAACGTTTGTGCTTGAAGCAGGGCTACTTTTAATTGGTTTGGTTTTATACCTGCAAGCTACACGCACCCAGCATCAGAATCATCAACCATTTGTTGCCCGATTGGGTGTACCGCTGTTTGTCGCGTTTTTAATACTGGCCAATGCGATTAATGTGTTTGGCCCCCTTACCGATACCAATGTAAATAGTTTTGCCTTGATACCGCTAACCCTTTATTTTGTTTTTGCCGGCGTCGCCTATTATTTAGACCATAGGCGTAGCGGCGCTAATCGCGGTTAGCAGTCGCGTTGAACTGTTCAGGAATTCACGATGAATAAATCGTTTTATCACGGGTGTTTGATTGCTCTGGCCATTGGTTTTAGCGTGTTTTTTGTTATGACCATCGGTCCCGCCCTGCTCGAAGATCCCAACATTGTGGCGGCCATGTTGGCAGGATTTGTTAACCCTTTTGCCGCCGGTTATTCAACCGACGTGATTCTGTGTTGGGTAGTGTTGTTGCTTTGGGTTGTGTATGAGTCACGCACATTGCATATCAAAGGCGGGTGGGTGTGCGTGTTGTTGGGGTTGGTGCCCGGTGTTGTGGTTGGAATGGCGCTGTACTTGATAGTTCGGGACCGTCAGTTGAGCGAATCAAAACGCCATTCTTAGCACCATCCCCGCGTTGCGGGGAAGGGAATCCATGCACTAGCACCAGCCCCATCACCGAGTCATTCCCGCGGCGGCGGGAATCCAGGGTCTAGCTCCGTGGTAGAAATTGGTAATGGATCCCCGCCTTCGCGGGGATGACGTTGTTGCCCTTCGTGGGGATAACGACGGGATTGACATTTCTGGCTCCGAAGCAATGCCCACCCCCTCGGCAAATTAGCGGTTCTCGTATAAGAT
>CAYGNS010000063.1:0-2515 GCA_964351295.1 uncultured Gammaproteobacteria bacterium | reverse complement strand
ATTCTAATTAATTCAGGTGGCACCCCATGACTGACTCCTCTAATCCTTCTGTTCAGCGCGGCTTTTTAGGCTGGGTTGAGCGTACCGGCAATGCGCTACCAGACCCGGTATTTTTGTTCGTGTATTTGATTTTGGCGGTGATAGCGATCTCGGTTGTGGCGTCCGCGTTAGGGGTAGGCGAAACACTCAGCCCACAAATACTATCGGGCATGCCCGATTCTCAGAAGGCACGATTTGGCATTGGGGCAGACGGTATCGTCAGCGCACAAAATTTGTTATCCGGCGATAATCTGCAGCGACTATTAGTCGGTATGCCGCAAACCTTCGCGCATTTCCACCCGCTTGGCTTGGTGTTAACGGTAATGCTGGGTGCAGGTGTGGCCGAACGCACAGGGTTGTTTGGCACGGCCATGCGCGCCGCGGTAGGCAACGCCCCCAAATACTTACTCACGCCGTTGGTAGCGTTCATCGCAATGATGGGCAATTTGGCGGCCGATGCGGCTTACGTTGTACTCATCCCGCTTGCCGCAATTGTGTTTGCATCGGCTGGACGGCATCCCATTGCGGGCATCGCCACCGCCTTTGCTGGCGTGTCGGGTGGATTTTCGGCCAATTTAATCATGGGTCAGTTAGATGCCTTACTACTAGGAATCACGAGCGAAGCGGCATCGATACTTGTAGAGGGCTATCCGATCAATATTGCCGGCAACTGGTACTTTATCGTCGCTATGCTGTTCGTGTACTTACCGGTTATTTGGTACGTAACTGATCGAGTGATTGAACCACGTTTAGGTGCTTGGGATGCATCTAAGGCGACTGCGAAATTGGATCAAGGCGATGTAAAACGCGAATTGAGCGAAGCCGAACGTACTGGGCTTAGGCGTGCTGGACTAGCGTTGATATTAGTATGCGGTGCATGGATCGCTATGGTCTACGGACCCGGCACACCGTTGCTCGATGAATCGGCGTGTCCAGACGCGGCGCTCGCAGCGGGGGATTGCTCCTTTCAAGCGCGTATGACACCGTTTTATCAGTCGCTTATTGCTGGTTTCTTCTTTTTGTTTATTTCCACGGCTTGGGTGTATGGAAAAGCGGTAGGCACGGTAAGCGACCATCGCGACATCGTGAAAATGATGGCGGCAGCGATGCAAGATATGGGCTACTACTTAGTATTAGCCTTCGCCGCAGCGCATTTTGTAGCGTTGTTTAACTGGTCGAACTTAGGGCTTATTTTCGCCATTAAAGGCGCGGCCGCGATTGAGTCTTCGCAGCTGCCGTTGTTTGCGGTGTTGGGAATAATGGTGTTGTTCTCAGCGCTGCTTAACCTATTTGTGGGCTCCGCAAGTGCTAAATGGGCATTTCTAGAGCCAATTATGGTACCCATGTTGATGCTGTCGGGCATTATTACCGAAATGGCGCCAGCCGCGTATCGCGTGGGGGACGGCGCGACCAACATCATCACACCATTGATGTTCTATTTTCCTTTAATTCTTGCATTTGCTAACCGCTGGCAGAGTAATTTCGGGCTGGGCAGTCTTACTGCAACCATGATCCCTTACTCCATTTGGATGCTCATCACCGGACTTATTTTAACCATGGTTTGGGCCGCCTTAGGGCTTCCATTGGGCGGTGGTGCTACGGTCGAGTTTTCGATGTAGCATCGTAGTTTCGCAGTTGCGCCCAAGCCAATAGCTTTGCGCAACTGCGAACGTCGCTCGAATTTTCAAGCGATTTAAAGACGATAGGTTTACGGGGTATAACCTAGCTAGAGATACCGTAGTTTATGCCTTGGGCGAATACGCCACGCACCATCCTTGACCCGCCACAAGCTTACCTGGGAAGGCACCACAACCGCCCCACGCAGGGTCATCACCCTGATATAAAGCGCAGCCAACACACACTTGCTCATTAGTGTGCGAAGCATAGGTCGCGGCATCTACCTGAGTGGTATCGAGCTTATAACCAAGTGCCATTGCCATTGGATCATCCTCGGCAAGTTTCTCCAACTCTTGTGCATACCCTTTCGCAGACAACACGAAAAAAACTGGTAACGTAACCGCCGCCGCGGCACCGAATTTTAAAAACGAACGACGCGATGCGCCGCTTAACAGAACGTTTTTGTTTAACATGATTGAACCTTTAGAGTTTTGTTGTTTTAAATTGCTTTAGAAAGCATAGTTAATATAACAGAGTGCAGGTGCAAGCTTATTTGCTAGATGTGAAGATGCATTGGTAGATAGTCATCACCATCAGGTCCATCGTCATCCCTCTCGTCGTCATCCCCGCGCATCGCTACAAGAAGGTAGCGAGTAGAGCCACTCAGGAGCAGTTGCCGAGGCAGGGATCCACGGTTTGGCCGTGTGGTAGGAAATGGATCTGGTTCCCGCCAGCACGGGGAGTAGGGGGATCTAAGGTTTAGTACCGTGGTAGGAGATGGATCCCCGCCTTCGCGGGGATGACAATCCAAAGTGCGGGGATGAAGTTACTCAGCCGTCATATTAATTCAGCACTATTC
>CAYGNS010000062.1:0-8841 GCA_964351295.1 uncultured Gammaproteobacteria bacterium | reverse complement strand
CCGTCGGTACAAAACAATACTTTGGCATCAATCTGCCCAAATCGATCGAGTACACCCTCAATCCCAAAATCGGGTGACGCCGAGCTCCACACCGCGCCGAGCGATGCGGCGGCGAGCATAGCGATAATCGCATAGGGCGAATTAGGTAAGTAGCCAGCCACTCGGTCGCCGGCACCCACTCCCGCGCGGCTTAAGGCTTGTTGGCAGCGTCGCACTGCGTCGAGTAGTTGTTGATTGCTTACGCGTTGCTGTACGCGGTCTTCGCCCCAAAATACCAATGCCGTCTGTTCTGGCTCTGCTTGCGCTTGAGCCAATAGATTCTCGGCATAATTAAGTTTCGCCTCGGGAAACCAACGCGTTTGTGTAAGGTGTTCAGCATCTTGAAAAACACGAGCGCCTTTGTCCCCGATCACGCCGCAAAAATCCCATACCAGATTCCAAAACAGGTCCTTTTGCTCGATCGACCAATGCCATAAGTCGTTATAGGTGGCAAAAGGGCCCTGCGATGAATCAAGCGTCTGTGCGATTTGCGTAAAGCGAAACAGGGCGGTGGATTGTATCTGCGTTTGCGTGGGTGTCCACAGTGGCTTTGCTGTACTTGAAGGGCGTTCGCTCATAGACCAAATGTTCGCGGTAACTGGGTTTAGGCGGCCGGTGCGTCGGCTTGCTTGTCGGGATGTGCGTTGGCAAATGCGTCGAGCGTGAGGCAGTGCGCGGCAATTTCGCGTATCAGTGGATACGGCTGCAGGTCACAATTAAAGCGTTGCGCATTATAGACCTGTGGCACCAGCAGGCAGTCGGCCATAGTCGGCGTATTACCAAAGCAGAAGGGGCTTTCGCTTGAGTTTGCTCGGCTGCGCTGCGCGAGCCGCGTTTCAATCGCGCTAAAGCCCGTTGCAACCCAGTGCGCGTACCAGTCTTGCTTGGCCGCGGGGCTTACGTTTAACTCATTCTCTAGATATTTAAGCACGCGTAAATTGTTGAGCGGGTGCATATCGCACGCAATCTCGTACGCTAAACCGCGTACCCACGCGCGTGCCCACGGCTCTTCTGGTAAGAGCGCTGGGTGCGGATGCGTATCTTCTAAATATTCAATAATCGCCAAGGATTGATTCAGTATTTGGCCTGACTCAAGCGCCACCGCCGGGACGAGGCCCTGCGGATTAATCGCGGTATAGGCGTCGGCTTGATGTTGTTTGCTCAAGAGATTAACCGGCACGATGCTGTGGGCTAAGCTTTTTAGGTTAAGCGCTATACGTACCCGATACGCCGCAGTGCTTCTAAAATAGGAATATAGCTGCATGGTTGAACTCTCCATGGTTAAACTCTCTGAGTGATGAATTAGTTTAAAGCGTAGCCGCAGCGCTGACGCGTATTCGGGCTAATGTTCGTCGCGACCGAATTCTTTGGCGTGCATCCAATCGGCATGTCGCGGCGCTTTTTTAGTTTGGCTCCACTCTTCTAACATCTCCCATTTAACCGCATCAAGGCGCTTAAGTTTGGCCTCTTCGTCTGGGTCTGGTGCCGCTAGTTCAACGCGATGGCCATTGGGATCAAAAAAGTAGATTGAGTGAAATAAACTGTGATCGGTAACGCCCAATACGTCTATTCCATTGGCTTCGAGTTGTGTTCGAAACGCCAGAAGTGTATCGCGGTCTTTTACTTTGAAAGCGATGTGCTGCACCCATTCTGGAGTGTTCGGATCGCGCCCCATTGGGGGCTGCGTGGGCAGTTCAAAAAAAGCCAGCACATTGCCTTGCCCTGCATCTAAAAATACATGCATATAAGGATCAGGCTGTTTGGTTGAGGGGACTTCGTCTTCAGCAATGGCCAAGACAAAATCCATGTTGAGATTTTTTACATACCATTCAACCGTTTCTTTAGCGTCGCGGCAGCGGTAGGCAACGTGATGTATGTATTCTACTTTCATGGTGTTTCTACAAGGTGGTGTTAAATGGCGGGTAAAACGGTAGCGCTGGCTTCGCCAAAGCCGATTTTACGGGCGCGCGCATTCGTGCAATAGCCACGCAATACGACCGTATCGCCGTCTTCTAAAAAGGTGCGTTGTTCGCCATTGCTTAATGTAATCGGGTGTTTGCCCCCTTCTGTGGCTTCTAACAGTGCACCGACGCTGTCGGCGGTGGGGCCCGACAATGTGCCGCTACCAAAAAGATCGCCGGGTCTAAGGTTACATCCGTTAATGCTATGGTGTGTAACCATCTGCGCAATGTTCCAGTAGCTGTGGTTGAAGTTGCTTTTCGCTACGCGTTCGGCGGGCACACCTTGTGCGCGCATTGCGGAGGTTTGAATCAACACTTCTAGCTGCATATCCACTGCGCCCTGTTCGCGCATGGCGGGTGAGTCTAAATAGGGTAGCGGTTGCGGGTCGTTGTCGGCGCGCTGCCAGGCTTGGCGAAAGGGTGCGAGCGCTTCCATGGTGACGATCCATGGCGATACAGTCGACGCAAAGCTCTTGGATAAAAATGGACCTAAAGGCTGGTATTCCCACGCTTGGATATCGCGTGCCGACCAATCATTAAACAGGCACAGACCAAATACGTGATCTTCAGCGTGGTCGAGCTCGATCGTACTGCCCAAGGCATTGCCCTTGCCAATGTAAATGCCCACTTCGAGTTCGTAATCGAGTCGTTTGCACGGCGCGAGACTTGGTCGGTCAGCCATGGGAGGCTTTAATTGTCCTTTGGGTCGATGAAAGCTGTGGCCCGACACTTCGATCGACGAACTGCGACCGTGGTAACCAATGGGAATCCATTGGTAATTGGGTAGCAAGGGATTGTCGGGTCGAAAGAGCTTGCCGACGTTGGTGGCATGGTGGATCGAGGTGTAAAAATCGGTGTAGTCACCGATGTGAGCGGGCACAGTAAACTCCGCATTCGCTTGGTTGAGAAAGCAGTTGCTGAGTTTAGCTTGTGCCGCAGAGCCTTCCGCTAAAGCCGCAAACAACTCTGCGCGTGTTTGGCTCCAAGCACGTTTACCTAGACTCATAAACGGATTTAAAGTAGACGCACCTAGCGCCATACGCAAAGTGCTGTCCAACGTATCCAGCGCGCCGCTTGCCAGTGCTTTAGGTAGATCCAAAATGGCATCGCCAATCGCAACCCCAATCCGAAACCCGTCTTGCTTTTGCCGATCTTGAAAGACCCCAAAAGGCAAATTCTGAATGGGAAACTCGCTCGCATCGTCGTTGGCGCTGCGCACCCAGCTGCGCGCTTGTGGGTTATGCGTCGTGTTTAGTGTATAGCTCATAGTTGATCCTATCTAGTTGCGCTATTGGTTGCGCGGCGAGTGACTATCAGTGCTTAGCGGCCGAAATGACTCCGCGTTCAATTTGATCGCGTTCGATGGATTCAAATAAGGCTTTAAAATTGCCCTCGCCAAATCCATCGTCGGCTTTACGTTGGATAAACTCAAAAAATACTGGCCCGATTAAGGTGTCGGAAAATATCTGCAGCAATAACCGCGGTTCGTCATTCTCGGTGGTGCCGTCCAGTAAAATACCGCGCGATTGCAATTCGTCGACCGGTTCGCCATGTCCAGGCAAGCGTTCGTCGAGCATCTTGTAATAGGTTTCGGGCGGCGCGCTCATAAATTTCATGCCGCGCGCTTTTAATCGGTCGTAACAGCCTAAAAGATCACTACAAGAAAAGGCAATATGCTGAATACCTTCACCGTTGTACTTCATCAAGAATTCTTCAATTTGCCCCGTTTCTTTCGAGGCCTCTTCGTTAAGAGGTATGCGAATTTTGCCGTCGGGGGCTGTGAGCGCTTTGGACTTTAATCCAGTATATTCGCCTTTAATATCGAAGTAGCGAATCTCTCTAAAATTGAATAAACGTTCGTAGAAGTCGGCCCAATACTGCATACGACCGCGGTAGACATTATGTGTAAGATGGTCGATCAGTTCAAAACCACAACCTTCGGGGCGATAGTCAACGCCGTCCTTAAATACAAAGTCGATGTCATAAATCGAGGTGCCATCTTCAAAGCGGTCGATTAGGTACAAGGGCGCACCGCCTATGCCTTTTATGGCAGGCAGGCGCAGTTCCATTGGCCCAACAGGTATATCAATTGGTTGCGCGCCCAGTGACAACGCACGCTTGTAAGCAGCACGCGAGTCTTTAACACGAAAGGCAAGCCCACAGGCGGAAGGGCCATGCTCTTCGGCGAAATAAAACGCGTAGCTGTTGGGTTCGTAATTAATAATTAAATTAATTTGGCCCTGTCGGTACAGTTCCACTTGCTTGGTACGGTGTGTAGCGACATGCGTGAAACCGGCCATTTCGAACACAGGCTCCAAAATGCCCGGTTTCTTAGCCGCAAACTCTACAAATTCGAATCCACATAACCCCATGGGGTTGTCAAAAAGGTCAGTCATTTTTTCTCCGTAAAATTTGATCAAACGCTCGCCAGCACGGGGTCTAAACGAGTAAACTAGTTGTAATTGCAACAATAATAGTTGCCGTAACAACTAATTGCAATGAGCTAGATACAATTATCCGTTCGCAATGAATGCAAAAAAGCAAAAAAAGATGGAAACGAAAAAACCGCCTATAAGTTCCGGCGACCCCTTATTGCTCGAAGAATTTCTGCCTTACCAATTATCGGTACTGTCGAATCGAGTCAGTTCCACTATTGCGAGCGCGTATCAAGATAAGTTCGGACTTAGCGTAACACAGTGGCGCATTATGGCGGTGCTGGGTGAAGCGGGCGCCGAGGGATCGACTCTGCCAAACGGGGTTTCGGCCGACACGGTCTCGCAGCGTACTCAAGTCGAAAAGTCGCTTATTAGTCGTGCACTCAAGCAGCTCATTGCGCGCAATTTAGTGCGCCGCGAGATTGATGCAAGCGATGCGCGTCGGCACTGCTTGCGTTTATCTAAAACAGGGGCGGATATTTATCGGCAGGTGGTGCCGTTGTCGCGCGCCTACGAGCAGCAGCTATTTGTCTGTCTAAGTACCACTGAGCTCAACACGTTTAAAAAATTGCTCAAAAAGGTTTCGCGCGCTATCGAAGCGACTACGCAATAGTGCTTAATTTAAGCCGTCACTTAAGATCGGGCGAGTACGCGTAACTTGCTGTCTACTTCGTTGTACTCCATGTAATAGCCGCGCAAGTGCCGTTCGCCGGCGCTCGGATCAAACGCCTCGCGTCCATGCAATACACGGCGGTTGTCGAAAATAACCATTTCGCCTGGTTGCAGCGTATAGCTAATACAGTACTTAGAACCTCTAACTCGCTGCATCAGGGCTTGATACGCAGCATAGAACGAGTAAAGCGTGTCGCTGCGTAGACGCACAACATCCGCGATGTGGGCATTAAACGTAAAGTTGCGTAAATCACCTGATTCATCGACTTCGATGATGGCGCGCTGGCGGCGTATGTCGCAGTCTTGATCGTGAAAGCGCCAGCCAATGGGCGTACTAGCAAGTAGTTCGTAGTGTGCAGGACACTCTCGTTTGAAGTCGTCGACGATCGCCAAGCCGTCGGCCAGCAGCGATCCGCCACCCGTTGTGCTGTTTTTATAGCAATGCAAAAACTGATACCCGGGCACCAACTCTTGGTTAGGCAGGTCGGTATGTAGGGGCAAGGCAATTGACGTGTAGGCTAGGTTGTTGGGGTCGGGTTTGCTAATTACATCAAACATTACGCCAAAATTGCTTTCGCGTTTAAAACCAATCAAGTCGCCAAAGTTCGCTCCGGCATTGGGACTGTCCTCCAGGCCATCGATGAGCGCGACACCGTACCGCTTTAGGGTGCTCAGTAACTGCGCTAAGCCATCGGAGCTTTGGCAGTGGGCCGCCGTGAAACGTTCCATTGCACTGTGGTCGCCCGCCCGCCAAGCCACTCGACTAATGTCAGCGGGATCTTTTGCCGGAACATCAGCTCGGTAGTTATACAACCAGTGGCTAGGGTATATGGCATCGTTGTGCCGATCGGCCCACCGTACAGTGAGGACTTGTGACTGATGCGCAAAGTTCGTTGGTTGCAGATCAAGACTGACCGACGTTAGATCAAATACGCGTTCTTGGGTGTGCGGATGCAGTTCGCTGGGGTCGTTATCGCGTAGCCAAATAAAGGGTAATTCTTGTTCATGGCCGTCGTCCCAAACAACTGAAAAAGCGCGGGGAAGCTGAGCTACCGATTTAATGTTCATTGGCGTATGTACGGCGCGATTATTAAAGTGTGAATATAGCACCAATTAAAGCGCTGTCACGCTCTGGCGTGAGCTCGCAAAACGCGTGGCGGCACGCCAAAATGTCGCTTAAAACCACGTGTGAAATGCGTTTGACTATTGAAGCCGCAGCGCACAGCCACTTCCGTCAATTTTAGGTTGCTGTCTAAGACTAAGCGCCGCGCCGCTTGCAGGCGCAATTGCAGGTAAAACGCTTTGGGCGTGGCATCAAGGTGCTTTTTAAACAAGCCTTCGAGCGTTTTAGCTGACACGCCCACTTTTGAGTTGATGGCGCTGATGCTCAATGGTTCTTCTAGATGATCTTGCATTAGCGCGACCGCTTTCGCTACGCGCATTTCCAATTGGCGTAAGCGGCTCGTGGCGCTAATGGTTTGCGTGTCGCTGGCGGGATGCGAGTCGTCATAGACAAAAATATTGGCTACCTCTAAGGCTAAGGATTGGTGCTGTGAGGTGCGTATGTATTGCAACATCATATCAAGCGCAGGGGAAGCACCGCCGCACGTCCACACCGTGCGATCAATGGTGTAGCGATCGTGGCGCACGTTTAAGGCGGGGTAGCTTGTGGCTAAGGCTTCTAGGTCTTCCCAGTGGGTGGTCACGCGATGGTCGCTAACAATGCCAGATTTGGCGAGTAGCCAAGTACCCGCATCGACCCCCATTACCACACCGTGACGCCGAGCCGCATCGCGCAGCGTCATCATAAACGCCTTGCTGGTCCAGCGCGTATGTTCAAAGCCCGCCACCACAATCAAGGCGTCGCCCGCATCGTGTTTTGTCAGTTGCCCGTGCACAGCAATATCGATCCCGCTGGTTAGTTGAATATCGGCGCCGTCCAATGACTTGATAACCCAATGGTAGACGTGTCGGGGTGCAAGGCGATTAGCGGCCCGTAATGGGTCGATCACCGCGGCTAAACTCATAAGCGAGGTTTTCGCTAGGAGCAACACCGTCACGTTCAGTTGGGGAAGAATTCGCATACGAATAATGTATATTTTTATACGATTTATGGCAAAAAAATAAAACTTAACTCTGCCACGATTGAATCACTTATCGATCTCGGAGTTCTGTTATGCCCTTATCCGCCAACAAAGACGTTTTTATTACCTGTGCCGTGACGGGTTCGGGTAGCACGCAGGATCGCAGTCCTTTTGTGCCTCGTTCACCACAAGAAATTGCCGACAGTGCGATTGCGGCCGCGCAAGCAGGCGCGGCTATTGTGCATTGTCATGTGCGCGATCCCGAAACGGGTGCGCCCGCGCGCGATCCGAAACTGTATCTTGAGTTAACTGAGCGCGTGCGGGACTCGGCCACTGACGTAGTCCTTAATCTTACGGCTGGCATGGGTGGCGACCTTGTGTTTGGGCCACCGTCCAAACCCTTACCTTTGATTAAGGGCACGGACATGGTGAGCGCCGAAGAGCGCATGGAGCACGTTGCGATGTGCTTGCCGGAGATTTGTACTTTGGACTGCGGCACGATGAATTTTGCCGAAGCCGATTACGTAATGACCAACACCCCTGGCATGTTAGACGCGATGGGTCGCATGATGACTGAACTGGGCGTTAAACCCGAAATTGAAGCCTTTGATACGGGCCACCTATGGTATGCCAAGGACTTGGTCGAGCGTGGTGTGATCGACTCCCCTGCGTTGGTACAGCTCTGTATGGGCATTCCGTGGGGCGCCCCCGACGATCTTAATACCTTTATGGCGATGGTTAACAATATTCCACAGGATTGGACTTGGTCGGCTTTTTCCATTGGTCGCAATCAAATGCCGTTTGTGGCGGCCGCGGTGCTCGCCGGCGGCAATGTGCGCGTAGGACTAGAAGATAATTTATGGCTTGATAAAGGGGTATTAGCCAAGAATTCCGACCTGGTGACGCGCGCACGTACCATCATTGAAGCCATGGGCTCCACGCTGCTTACGCCACAACAAGTGCGCGATAAGTTGGGCCTTACCAAACGTCAACCAGCTTAAACCGAGGGTTACGCAATGCAACAAACAGCAGCCGTTATTGGTGGTGGTGTAATTGGTGGTGGTTGGATCGCGCGCTTTGTATTAATGGGCTGGCAGGTGAATGGCTACGACCCTGAGCGTGCTGCGGAACGCAAAGTAGAGGCGGTCATGGTGAATGCGCGGCACGCACTGCCGGCTTTATTTGAACAAGCACTTCCCGCGCCCGGTGAAATACGGTTTTGTGATTCCGTTGACGATGCAGTTCGCAACGTTACTTGGGTGTCGGAATGTGTGCCTGAGCGCTTAGAACTAAAACAAACACTGCTTGCACAGATTCAGGATCATTGTCCCGAGCGCGCGATTATTAGCTCGTCTACCTCAGGGTTTAAACCCAGCGAGCTCGTGGTTAAAGCCGCTCGACCTGCACAAATAATCGTAGCCCACCCATTTAATCCTGTTTACCTTATCCCCCTTGTTGAGCTGGTGGGTGACGGGACGACTTGCACCGCGGCGATCCCGATTCTTAAAAGCCTAGGCTTTTTCCCGTTACATGTTCGCCAAGAAATTGATGCCCATATTGCCGATCGTCTACTCGAAGCTGTGTGGCGCGAGGGCTTGTGGCTCATTAACGATGGTATTGCAACCACGCAAGAAATAGACGATGCCATTC
>CAYGNS010000061.1:7346-8910 GCA_964351295.1 uncultured Gammaproteobacteria bacterium | reverse complement strand
GTGCATACGTTTACCATTGGCTTTGATATCGATATAGATTTGTTACGAGACACGGCTAAAAATGGTTCTCCTAACGCCAACCCGGTTGATGGTGATGGCTACTACACAGCCGACAGTTTGGATTCGCTGAAGTCGGTTTTTTCTAGAGTTCTTGGGCAGGTTCAGGCTGTCGAGGCAGATTCGTTTGTGGCGCCAGCCGTTACAGTAAACGCCTTTAACCGTTTGCAGAATCGCGAGGATATCTACTACGCGGTATTTAAACCCAAAGCTGATTTACGCTGGCCGGGCAATGTTAAAAAATACAAAGTGAGCGGCGATGCACAAATTTTAGATTCCGCTGGGGTTAATGCTATTTCGCAAGAAACGGGGTTTTTTACTGATGCATCGCATAGCTTTTGGTCTAACGAGTCCGATGGTGCAATTGTAACCGATGGCGGTTTTGCCGATGAGTTGACGGCACCGCGTAATTTGTTCGGAAGCTTAAACACGACCGCTAACACGGTTACATCGCTCAGTGCGGCGAATATTGAAGCCGCCACTGAGCGATTTTTAAGTCTGTTGGATGCCAACTCCTTGCTCGGGTCGTTGCTTGGTATATCTGACGACCTGTTCGACCTTCTTGGCAGCGGTGCGGATGAAAACATTGAAGAAATAGTACGGTGGACTCTGGGGCAAAAAATACCTACCGACTCGGTTAATCCGTCTGCCTCTAACAAGTATGTAGCCGAGAGTATTCATAGTACTCCCTTCGTGTTGAGTTATGGTTCGAACCGTTCTGCTCCCAAAGACGTTGTCTTTTTGGTGACCAATCAGGGCTTGTTGCACGCCATCACTGGGCAGGGTAGCGACGAGCCCGATGGCTTATCGGGCGAGGTAGGTGGTTCGGAGCGTTGGTCTTATTTACCTGATCCATCCTTGCTGCGAAGTCTTGGCGGCTACTACAACAAAAAAGTGGGCGACAGCATTGAGCATGTTTATGGTATAGACGGTGAAATGGCTGCTTTGGTTGAGCGCAATGTGGCAAATGAGCTTACCAAAGCGCATCTGTTTTTAACTCAGCGAAGGGGCGGCAATAAAATTTTTGCGGTAGATGTTACCAATGGATATTCGCGAACGAACCCAATTGGCAAACTGTGGACTGTGACTGGCGGAAGTGGAGATTTAAAGCGCTTGGCTGACACTTGGTCAAAACCGGCCGTTTCTAAATTTCCTGTTTGCACGGCTTCTACTTGTGTTGTCAAAGACGCGATTGTTGTGGGTGGGGGCTACGACAACGATTACGACAATCGTAACATTAGTGTGGGAGATCTCTCCGACGATAAATCCGGCCAAGATACGTTGGGCAATGCAATGTACGTTCTGGATGCCGAAACCGGTGATGTGTTGTGGTCTGCGAGCAATAAATCGGCAAATATTCGGTCCACCTCTGGTATCGATTTAGTCGTGCCTGAAATGGATCACTCGATTCCATCATCACCCACCGTATTGGATTTGAATAGCGATGGCATCCTCGATGTAATTTTTGCTGTAGATATAGCAGGGCAGGTGTTTCGATTTGACTTCA
>CAYGNS010000061.1:0-7336 GCA_964351295.1 uncultured Gammaproteobacteria bacterium | reverse complement strand
ACAAACCGTATTAAGCACCTCTGGCGCTAGAATTGCGAACCTGCAAGAGGCCGGAGTTAATCGTCGATTCTACAATCCGTTAGATGCTGTGGTTTTACCGCGAACGGCTGATGGGGCGGGTAACAGGATCGCGTTGGTGACGGGGTCTGGGTATCGTGCTCGCCCGCTTACTGAGGAAGGGTTCTACAATCGCTTTTACGTTCTTTACGATAAGAATCTAGGGCTTCCAAAACCGAATACAGACGGCAGTATTAATTACAAGTACGTAGCAAGTGGGGGAGCTGGTAGCATTATCACGCCGAATGTATTAAGCGAGGTAAACAACTCGACCGGCTTGTCGCCTGGAACAACTAATCAGTATGGTTACTACACAAACTTGTTCAATGGGAGTACTGAAAAAGTACTTAATCCAACGCTGATTGCGGATTATCAGGTGATAGGGGTGTCGTATACTCCTAGCTCCGATACCTCCAATCTTTGCGCATCGTCGGTTGGAAACTCGCGAGCATATAGGCTGGATTTATTAACAGGTCAGGTGCAAACGGTAGCATTGGAAAAGCCTGGGGTAAGTGCTGCGCCGGTGCTTGTAGATATTCTTTCTGTTGATGCTACAACCGGAAAAGAAACGTTAAGGCCAATAGTTATTATCGGTACAGAGCCCTTCATGGGAACCGATAAATTTGGGCTGTATGAAAAAAATCTTGGTAAAGCGCGTAAAAGTGCTTGGTGGGAACGCGGACGAGGATATGGCAGAGAGACAAATTAATGCAACAGATAGGCCTATTGGTTTTTGCCGGATGGCAATGCTGAACTACTTAATGAGGTGCTCACTATGTGCTTAGTTTATGCTCGCGATATTAGAGGGTTTTCGCTTTTGGAAGTGATGGTGGTAGTAGCTCTCATCGGCATATTGTCTATGGTTGCCATACCCAGTTACTCCGAGTATGTGGTAAGGACAAATAGAGCCGAAGCTAAGGACTTGTTGTCAGATGTTGCGTTTCAACAAGAGCGCTTTAACACCCGCAATAGAACTTATACCACTAATATGACCGACTTGGGTTATGCCGCAGACCCGATTGTGTCTGCGTCGGGTTTCTATTCAGTTGATGGCGCAGCATGCGCAAATTCAACCATTCAAGCATGCGTGTTGCTCACAGCCACGCCAGTAGCAGGCACCCAACAGGCTGACGATGGAACGCTCAGTTTGGATTCAAGGGGTAATCGTCTACCATTGCTTAAGTGGGAAAAGTAGCATTTTATACTTGTATCAATTTCACCTCTATCCACGTCTGTAAAGCAAAAATAGGAACGGGGCTTTATACTCGTCCTATTGATGTGACTAATCTGGGCCCACGCCAATCCCCGCAGATCGAGCCCTTAATTGAGTCTGGTGGTGCCTTAACGCCCCTAAGGTTTCAATGTAAAATTCTGTAAAACTCTAACAGCGCTCTCGGTGTTGTATTGCGTGCAAGACTATTATTAGCAATAAGAAGAGAGGCTTAGCTAGCATTTCAGAACTGTGCGCCCCTCAATCTTTTTGTGTGTTACAAACCCATGCCGATCGAGCTAAAAAACCGATTTTTTACCAGGGCCATCTTATGGTCACCGATGTGCAACGAAACGCGCGTGCAACACTGGTTCGATGGGGCGAGTAGTACGGTGAATTGCCCTATTTAATAGTGGGCTCTCGGTCCAAGTGGTTTTGGTTTTGCTTGGGTTTTAGTGGTTGGAACCCGAAAAATGGCTTAAATGAGACCTATAAGACTCTGTTTTAACCGTTTAGTCATCGTTTTCAACCCTCCGTCAAGGCCGATTTTGAGGCTATTTACTTCGGTGTTAGATTTTTGCTGGGAATTAAGGTAGGGGTGTAAATTTGGTAAGCGTTTATAACCGCATGGATGTGGTGCTTGCTAACGGCTTGTAGCCCTTCCTTTTTGTTTCGAGATTGTAAGCTGTTACGGTTGTAGGCTGTTTCGGTTGAAACTAATGGTAGGGGTAATTATATGATTCAAATTTTAGTCACAACTAAGCAAAGCTCGATGTTGGATGTCTTGTGTAAATACTACGCGGTCATCTAATGTTAAGCACACGATTAATGCATTCCCGACACGCTCGGGGGTTTTCCTTGTTAGAGCTAATTATTGCCATTGCGGTAGTAGCCTTGTTGGTGGTGTCCGCAGCCCCAGCACTGAATTACATTAGTAGTTATGGTGCTGTGAATAATGCCAAAACGCAGTTTTCTAGCGCATTGCAACTCGCACGATCACAAGCTATCCGAGATGGTCAAACGGTATATGTAACCAATCGCAGTGCCACTGCATCAAGCGACAATGAGTTCGGTACAGGCCTCGTGGTGTATGCCGATACCAACGGTAATGGCAGCTATAACGTTGGCGAAGAGATTTTTATGATTACTGATTTGGCAGATGTGAATATAGATGCGGAACCTAATTTTACGCAGCTGTCCTTTTCCCCAACGGGGCGTTTGGAGCAAAGTAAGGATAAGTATTGGTTTGAGGTGTGCAGGGAGGACGAGTCTGAGGGTTATCAAGTTGAGGTTATCTCGAAGTCGGGTAGCGTGTTAGTAAAAAATAAAGGCAATTGTAACGTTACTGCTGATGACGAAGAGGATGAAACATCATGAATACGTTTCGATCTGCAAGCGCAAAGTCACGGCAAACAATCAAGACCGCACATCTACGCTGGAAATCACCAGAGGTACAAAAAGGTGCCTCACTTCTCGAGGTGATGATTGCGGGGCTGCTGTTTATGGTAGGGCTGCTCGGACTGCTTGCCACCCAAGGGGTGGCAATGAAACTGTCGAATGCGTCGGTGCTCGACACAAGCGCCACGATTTTAGTTTCAGATTTGTATGACCGTATCAAAGCAAACCCTACAGCTATGGAGCAGGGTTATTACACTACTGCGCGCTTTAAGGCCGCTAATTGGAAGAGCGTTAAGAACTGCAGTGACATAACGTTAGTGTGTGCGCCCACTGAGCAAGCGGCGTATGACTTAGCGCATTGGAAAGTGAATTTGCAAAGTAGTTTTCCGAGCAATGTGGAAGCTACGCTCGCGCCGGTAGGTGGTAGCTCGCAGTACGAGGTTGAGTTGATTTGGCAAGAGCAAGTTGAAAACGATGCGAACAATGATGGCGTCGAAGATCAGCAATCGAGCAATTGTGCTAAAGGCGAAAGGCGGCCAGCTAATGAACGGGCCGTTTGCGCTTTGTTAGATTTTGGCTCGATGGGGGTGTTCTAATGACGTCTGCTTCTTCGGGGTGTTTCGTAAAGTTCAATTATGCTCGCTCTACCAAACAAGCTGGCAAGCAGTCGGGTTTTGGTATGTTAGAAGTTATGATTAGCTTGTTTATTTCGATGATCTTAGTAAGTGCGCTCTTCGTGTCTTTGCAAGGTTTGCGAACCTCAGCCGTTTTAACCAACAACGTTAACTATCTTCAGGATGCAGGCCGCTTTGTGGTGTACAACTTGTCCTACAACCTGCGCCTTGCGGGCTATTGGGGAATCAATGTATTACCATCTTCTATCACCCACGATAATACCGCCGCGCTTCATCACGATTGTAATATTGCTGGTTGGGCCACAAATATTGAAATGCCTATTGAAGTGTTAGACGGATCTAAAATCACAAGCTCTAATTTGCCAGGCTGTTTAAGCTTCTCGAATTATTTAACAGGCACCGACCTTTTAATAATTCGTTACGCAGGCGCTCCGCTTGATGCGGCGGGACAAATAGAAAAGGGCAATGTGTACCTGCACCTGGGCATGATGCAGGGCAAGATTTTTAAGGCCGAAAATGACGGAAATATTAATAGCGGTGCTGATTTTACTGAATCTCCTGCAACGTTCGTTTACCCGTTTGAGACCGTTATTTTTTATATTAGCAAGTGCAGTAAGCAACCCTGCACTAGTAGTTCTGATGATGGCAATCCCATTCCGTCTCTATATCAAGTGTCATTCGAAAAAGACAAAATGAAAAGCAACCTAGTTGCTGAATACGTTGAAGATATGCAAATTCGAGTAGGTCTGGATACTGACGACGATCGCGTTATCGATGCAATGCGTCGCGCTGATCAAGTTACAGACTGGAGTCAAGCTAGGAGCACCGAGGTGGGTGTGCTGGTGCGGTCACCGTTTTCAGATGACGATTATGTTGCTAACGTAGATGGCAGCCAAGATCTTTATAACGGAGGTAAGCGAGGCTCGTATACGATAGCGGGAAAAACCATAGAAAAGAACGATCACTATCGACGCGAAGCCTTTTCTACCACTGTTTTTATGCGCAATGATCAAGATGCGAACACGTTTTAGAATGAACAATCGTCTAGCTTAAAGCAAAACCCTGATTCTTAATTTGCAACTTAAAATGATAAATTCACGGTCACCGATTCAACATCAATTAACCCGTTTGCCGTTACGTCAGACAGGTGCAGCCTTCGTATTGTTGTTGATCGTGGTGGTGGTCATTATGGCGACTACCATGATTACTTTGGGCACGGTCAATGAATCTAACTTACAAATTATGATCGCCCGTAATATCGCCGAAAAACAGACGTCTTTGCGTAACGCTGATGCTGCGGTGGGGCTTGCTGAGGAAGATTGGAGCACCGATGTAACTACTTGCTTTAACGACATTTCGGCTTGTACCCTGGATTTCAGTCCGCCGTATAAAGGTGATCACACCACCACCACTGGCTATTGGACCGGCGCAGAAGTCGCGACCAATCAGGGGGTTAATTTTGGTAAAAATCAGATCGAGTATTTTGGTCAAAGACCAGTGCCTGGCGATACCGAACGCGTGATTCATTTTTATCGGGTGACGGGTCTGGCCTATGAAAAGCCGATGCCTGCTTCAGGTGCGCCACCCACTAATGCCAAGTCGCCTACTGTTGTTCAAACCATGATGAGAATATGTACGCGAGCCGATGGCAGCGGCACGTGCTAAACCT
This sequence comes from uncultured Gammaproteobacteria bacterium, assembly GCA_964351295.1. Classification (GTDB taxonomy): domain Bacteria; phylum Pseudomonadota; class Gammaproteobacteria; order Arenicellales; family Arenicellaceae; genus Arenicella. The sequence goes on along the minus strand of CAYGNS010000061.1, from coordinate 2,367 downwards.
GATACTTTTCAGAGAGTAAAATATGAACACTACTAATCCAAGCCGCTCCATGCCTTCAGTTGATCTCTTAACTTCTTGGTTTGTGGTACGCAAGCGCGCTCTACCCCGAATCTCGCTAGCCTCGTTTTGCGCCGTTTTGTGCATGGCAAGTGCCAACGTGACGTTGGCGCGCGAAATCCAACTGGACTCGGAACCCTACATCAAACTCGGAACCCCAGCGATCAGTCGTACCAAGCTTGGTACTGGTGGTGCGGAGCTGTACGAAGTCCGTTTTAATAACGAGAGCTTTACGGGAGACTTAATAGCACGTGGAGTGGATGCGTCGGGGTCGGTGTCTGAAGATTCTTTTGATTCAAACGGTTTGATTGCGGTTGATAGGTCGCTGTGGAGAGCATCACGCTCTTTACGGCTCGTTAGCCCAAGTGCGCGTAAGATATTTACGAGTTTGGAAAATGGCGCTACCCGAACCTTCCTTTGGAGTTCGTTAACCACCAGCGTAAAGTTAAAAGTTGATCCTGACGGAGACACGAGCAGTTCAACCAACGATGTACTTGATTGGATTCGCGGGGATAGCAGTGATGAAGGGTCTAAATTTCGCAGTCGCACAGTAAAGTGGATTGGGGGTACAGAATTCCACAATAAGATGGGTAGCGTAGTAAATTCGTCGCCCGCTTACGTAGGCGCGCCGTCGGAGTTTTTTACTGATAATGGTTATGCGGCATTTCGCTTAGCCAAGCGCAATCGCAAACCGATGGTTTACGTGGGTGCTAACGATGGCATGTTGCATGCATTTGAAGCCGGTGGTGGGTCTGTATCGGGCGCATCGCCAGGGCGAGAGGTCTTCGCTTACGTACCTCACTCTGTATTAGATTCGTTGAAGCAACACACATCTCCCGACACCGACGTACAGCAGTTTAGCGTGGACGGTTCGCCTGTAGTGCAGGACGCTTACGGGCCGTTTCCAAAGTGTGGTGGGGGTAGTTGCTGGCGCACGATTTTGGTAAGTGGTGTGCGTGGCGGTGGGCGCGGAGTCTTTGCGCTAGACGTTACCGACCCCGTATCGGATGCCTCGACCGTGGCAGGTGCTCGATCACTTTTTGTGTGGGAATTTAAAGCACTCGATACAGACGGCGACGGCGACATTGACGGAAGCGACTCGGGCGGTAACGCGGATTTAGGTTACACCTATAGCCGACCGATTATCACCAAGCTCTCCGATGGTACGTGGGTGGCCATCTTTGGTAATGGCTATAACAGCACTGGCAGCGGTAACCCGAGTCTTTATGTTGTAGAACTGGCCACAGGTAATTTAATTAAGCGAATTGAAGCAAGCCGTGCGGAACCATGGCGTGATTTACTGCCAAATGGCTTGTCGTCAGTGACAGGGTGGGACGCGGACTTTGATGGCGCAGTTGACTATGTATATGCGGGAGATCTCGACGGTAATCTTTGGAAGTTTGAACTCAAGGGTGCCACTAAGTCGTCTACGGGATCGATGAAAGTAGCGTTTTCCGGCAAGCCCTTGATTCAAGTAGTGAATAGTGATCCGGGCCCTGACGGGTATACCTTGTTTATCCCGATTACGAACGCCCCGGTTGTAACCTTGCATCCCGATGGTGGGCAATTGGTGTATTTCGGTAATGGCATCGCATTGGATGAGTCGCATGAATCAGTCGTGGGTGAGCGTGGAATATTTGCGATTCGTGATGACAAGCCCGCCGGTGATACTTATAAGCCCCCGTACGGAGTCTACCCAGCCGAACCGTTTACTCTAACCACGCATACTACGGGCAATGGGGGCACCGGAGGTGTGTTGCGTGGCATTAAATCAACGGTAGAGTCGAACGACAATGTGGGTTGGGTGGTGATGCTACCCGACAACGAACAAGCGCTCTCAGACATGACCGTGAGTAGCCAGCGTCTTAACGTGATGACGGTGGAAAGTATTGTCGATGTGAACAATTTTAACTGGTTACATACGCTAGATTATTTAACGGGGGGAGCACCGGATACACCCGTATTTGACGCTAATCTAGATAACGATATTGATGCTTCGGATGTAATCAATATTGCCGGCGGGCCATCAGGCGTGGTTCCTGTTGGTGGCGCCGTGGGTAAGGCCGTGGCATCTGCTCCGCGTATCATTACGGCCAGTAATGGTAATGACGTGTTTATCTTAACGTTAGCAATTGAGGTACGTAACGAATTCAACAATCCGTTTGTTGACCCAGGCCTAAAGGGTGGTCACATTGATGTGGATGAGTACTACAATCCCGTACAAGCATTAACGCTCGGCACCATTCCTTCAAGTTCAAACGGCGTTAATATTCCCGCTTTCAATGCGCCTGCTAAAAAAGGGGGTAAAGG
>CAYGNS010000060.1:2927-8928 GCA_964351295.1 uncultured Gammaproteobacteria bacterium | reverse complement strand
ATGTATACATGACAGGTATTAGTGTGGAGCAATGGGGGACGCCTATTGTTAATCACGGTAGTATTAATAATAGAAACGACGGGTTTGTGGGCAAAATATGCCAAAACTGTTTCACTGTGAGCACATCAGTAGGATCTGGCGGTTCAATTAACCCTACTTCTGTTGTTGTAGTAAGTGGTAATACAACAGATCTAATGCTCTCCCCTAATGTCGGCCATACCGTTGATTCAGTTTCGGGTTGCGGTGGAACTTGGAGTGGAAGTAATCCCTATACTACGGACACAATAACGGCAGATTGTACGGTATCCGCAAGCTTTACCCCGAACATGTACAATGTGGGCGCAGTGACCGGCCCTAATGGAATGGTGAGCCCAGCGACACAAATGGTCAGTCACGGTGGCGTGGCTAGTATCACAGTTGCACCAAACATTGGCTATACGACCGACGATGCCGTGGGAGGAGACTGCCCTGCAGGTGGGTTCGACGGCAATGAATACCAGTCCGGAGCAATCGTTAATCCTTGTACAGTAAGCTTCAGCCATACTATTAATAACTATACAGTCGACGCTTCAGTCGACCGCAATGGCTCGCTCGATGTGGAACAACGTGAAGTGGATCATGGCAGCAGCGCGGTATTTACGGTAACACCCGACGAAGGTTATCAAACCGATGCTGTAGTAGGTGGAAATTGCCCAGCTGGAACATTTGAAGGGACGGTATATACGATCACTAACATTACCTCAGCGTGCAGTGTTAGCTTCACTCACAGCCTAATTTCTTACACAGTTACACCATCCTCAGGTGCGAACGGAAGCATAGACCCTAGTACGCCTCAAACGATTGAACACGGGCAGTCAACGGCGTTCAGTCTTACACCAAACGTAGGATTCTCAGGTGGTGTTTCCGGAACGTGTGGCGGGAGTTTGGTCGAAAACGTTTTTACGACTAATTCGATTACCGCAGACTGTACGGTTGAAGCGACGTTTTCTATCAATAGTTATTTGGTTAGCACTGAAAACGAACATCCTGAGCGCGGCACTATATCACCAATAAGCCAAACTATTGACCACGGTAGTACAGCTGATTTTACGATTAGCGTAGAAGAAGGCTTTGAAGCGCAATCCGTTAAAGGGTGTGGCGGCACCTGGACGGGTACGAGCCCCTACACGACTGGGGCAATCACAGAAGCGTGTGCGGTAACAGTCGTTTTCGGGTTACCTGGAGAGTGTGATTTTCTCCCGTTGCGATCGCAAAATGGAAACTTGGCGGTTGTCTGCCTGTAGCAACCTTAAGCGCCCAATACGGAACACGCTAAAGACAACCGACTATAGCCTTTGTTTAGTCTGGGAGTCCACAATGAGATGTATAAACATCATCAGAACCCGATCGTATATTATCGCAACTTACGTCGAGAACAGGGGTCATATATGGACCCGCAATCAAGATCAATCGTTTCATCATGCCATTTTCAGTCACTCAACAAGGCAGGCATAATTTGGGCAGCAGTCGAATATCGGCTTCATTGTGAGCGCCGTGTTAATTATTCCGCTCGAGCCAATATGGGTACCGCCCCGAGAGACCTCATCAGGTCCTCGGCTTTGATAACCATGACCCCGTCAGGTTCGGTCTCGGAGGGTATAACCTCTTATGCCATCTCTAGTTTCGTTGCTGATTCCTCGGTGAGTGATAACGTAAAATATCTCTCGGACTTTTGATTATCGATATGCCTCGGGCACCACCGTCGCTCACTAGCCAATCTAAATTTTTGGAATAGCGTGCGAGTGTAAGAGTTTTGTGAACAGGTGGTGGGCGAGGGTGAAGGCGAAGATGTTGCCGCATACTATGCCCACAAACAGTCCCGCGAGATCGGCGAGTTGTAAGCCAATATAGGCACAGGGCACCGTAAACAAAAATAGTCGGGCGAGATTGATATAAAGAGCCCAACGCGGCTTGCCCAGTACATTCATTGCCACATTGATCAGAATGGTGTTGCCCGATAGTCCATGGCTAAACGGTACAATGGCGAGGAACATGATAATGACGCGGGCGACATTTTCGTCTTCGGTAAAAATGGCGGCAATGTACGGGGCGATAAAGTAGAGCAATACCGCTAAGCCCGTTTGAAAAACCAACACGAAGCGAAATGTCATCCGTACGGCATCGGCTATTCGGTCGAGATTTTTGGCGCCAAAATTTTGCCCGATAAACATCGGTAGCGTCGATGACAGCGCGTACACCGTCATTAAGCTCATAGCCTCGATTCTAGCGGCGACCCCAAATCCAGCCACCGCATCGGTGCCCAGCACTGCAACCAAATAGGTCAAGGCGGTGGCGATCAAGGGCACAACCGCGTTGGCGAGCACGGCCGGAATAGCGATGTCGAGCAGTTGTGCTAAATGCTGGCGAGATTCCTGCCAGCGCAGACGAGTAATAACGATTAAGCGCTCTACCACGCCAAGCCGATAACCTGCGAACAGAAAGGCGATAAGCACCGCGCACACGGTAGCAATGGCGGCACCCGCGATGCCAAACCCAGGAACGGGACCCCAGCCGAAGATAAACAAAGGGTCCAGCAGCATATTGCTGAGCGTCATAATAATTGCGATTTTGGCGGCCGATCCCGTATCGCCAATGGCCCGAAACGTGCTGCTCGAAACCGTAGTAAGCATGATCAACGGCACCCCAATCAGCCAAATGCCCATATACGCTTGAATCAACGGAATTGTGCTTTCCTGTGCTCCCAAAGCGAGGAATATGCTCTTTTGCGTGGCAAACAATAGCGCGACTACAATGAGCGCAACGACCACCGTTAATAATAGGCCGTCGGTGATAAGACGCGCTGCGTGCTCAGCGCGATTTTCGCCAATCAAACGCGAAGTAAGCACCGAAATGGCCATGCCAAGGCCCAATGCAATGCTGGTAACCACAGCGGTGATTGGCATGGTAAAGCCAATCGCGGCAAGCGCTTGGGTACCCAACAGTGATACGAAATAACTGTCGACTACACCAAGGCCCATAATCGACAAGAGTGCCAACATCATTGGTAGCGTTAGGCGTACCAACTGAGTAGGGATATGGCCTTCGGTGATGGCCGTTCTGCGCGCCTGCGAACGTGGATTTAACATGTTTTTATTAACCGGTTACAGGCGGTGAGTGTTCAAGGGCCGGTGCGTCATTAAACTACCGGGCGGCACAGCGATGTGTGATAACGCTAGTTGTTTGGAATGGCGGATTGCAGCAGCGGTAGGGCGTTGTTAAGTGGAATGCCAGCTGCCTCGCCTTGCGCAATGGCTGTTTCTAGGCTGACTTCCCCCTCAGCGATCGCGCCCAGCGCCCAGATAACGCTCGAACGCATACCGCTGCGACAATGCGCCAGTACTTTCTGCGTGTCGTCGAGTACGATCTTTCTAAACTCTGTAACAACTTCTGGCGACAGTGGTTGTCCATTCGCCATCGGTAGATGAACGTATTTAAGGCCTGCCTGCTCTGCTAACTCCTGCATTTGTTGCGCGCTTGGCTGACCAACTTCTTCTTGGTCGGGACGATTATTGATAATCGTGGTGAACCCTTCGGCTTTGAGGGTGTCTATGTCTTGCGGCAGAATTTGACCGGCGACGTATAGATTTTTGTGCAGTTTGTGCATGATGTCTGGCGTAAAGTTTAATTAGGATGGTTGCTAGATTATATAGAGCTTAACGCATTGCCTGCCAGTGACGCATTTTTTAATACTTATCTATCTGTTAATCAGCTGTTTATTAAGCAAGAACAGCGTTGGTTGTGATTTAGGTTTTGCTTGCGTGGCCGCCGTACAGCGATCGCAAGTAAGGCAAACGAGCCGGTCGGGCAAGCTTAAGTTTACTGATCAACTCCTTGAGTTGTCCGATCCTTAGAGTGCGCTGCGCTGCAGTGGTTTTTGCGTAGCGCAGTGCTTCGTAAGTGCGCACAATCTCATTTACTCGTTGAGTCTGTTCTGGGTCTACTTGTTGAATCGCGCGGGCGATGTCGCGCATGGTCATTTGCGGCGCATAGTCAATGCCCGCTCGGCGAATTTTTTTTAACAATTGCTGCAACAGCAGTTGTTCAGGAGGTGGGCTCTGGCGAGTGAGCCAAGCGGGTAGTAACTGCAGCAATGTTAAACTGCCAATACCGACAATCAATAACACGACGAGCGTAGTTAGGGTTTTAAACCCAGCCAATCCTAAAGCATCGAGTAACTGACGCTGCGCTTCAACATCGTAGTTCACCACCCACTTATTCCATTGGTAACTAATGTTAGACCAAGATTGACGCACAAAACGATAAGCCGCACTAAATCCCTGTGGGTTTAGGTAGTTGGCTAGTGCTCGGCCTCTAATTTGATCTGAAAAGCGATAACCGTCCCACATTTCAAGCATTGCTTGCATGCCAAACTCGATGCGATCAGGGCTGATGGCCGCAGTCGGATCATAGCGACGCCACTGGCCATCCAGCCAGAGCTCGGTCCAGGCATGTGCATCCGAGTAGCGCACTTCAATAAATGAGCCAGTAGGATTTAGCTCTCCACCTTGGTAACCCACCACCACGCGCGCTGGCACGTTCAACCATCTCATGATAGTGGCAAATGTACTGGCATAGTGCTCGCAATAGCCACTTTGCGTGTTAAAAAAGAAATCCTCGAGGGGCTGTTCTTCGTCCAAGATGGGCGGAAGTAGGGTGTAGCTAAAGGGGTGGTCACGAAAATGTTGCAGTACCCTTAAAGCGAGTTCGTTATCACTGGTGGCCTGTGTGCGCCATACTGCGAGTTGTTCGCGCATGCGTGCGCTAGGTTGGCTAACAGTTTGTAAAAAAGGCTTGTTTTCGGATTTTACCGGCGCCGAAAAATTTTGGGTGCGATCTGCGCTGCCTGAGTAGCTAAACGCACCGCCGCGGGCTTCGCGCACCTTGACGACTGTGTTCTCTAACAGCACGCCAATCGAAAAACCGCGCAAATAATCCAGATAGGGGAGATATCGGTCGGTGGTTTCTTGATGAATGATTGTGTAGTTAAACGCGCCTTCTGCTAAGAGTGCGCCTTGACCGGTAAGTGCTTGGCCGTCTTGTAACCAAATTTTATCGGGGGCCAGTTCCCACTGAAAGTTCTGCTCACTGGTCAGCACTTTAACGCGCCAGTACCGCTCATGCGGGGCTGGCGGGCTATTAGTGAATTCAGCTCTGAATGCCAGCGAGTTGTTAAATGCGCCTAGGGCGAGGTCGCCGGCGATCATTCGATCAGCAAGCGCTTGCGAGTCTTGATTCTCATCCCGCGATGGCAGAAAGCCAAAGTCGCCTTGTATGCGTGGAAACAAGAAAAACAACAGTATAGCGAGCGGCAAAGCGGTCGCCAGCAACTTCGCTGAAGAACGGAGTATCGGGGTTAATCTGCTAGCCGAGGGAGTGCTCAGTAAATGCAGTGTAGCGGTAATGGCGACCACATAGAAAAATACCCCAAGGATGGAAACGACCGAGGAATCGAACAAAAATGCGCAGGCCGCCAGAAAATACAGAATGACACACACTACAAAATAGTCACGTAGGTTGCGCGATTCCAAAAACTTTAGACTCGCCAGCAACACAATAAAGCTGATCCCAGCGACTTGCCCGTTCCAACCCCCATAAAAGACTAGGATCAGCGCTAAACTGAGCACAGTAAGTAATGCCATTATCCAACGCGAAGGTGCCTGTGCTTGATCCGCTGCTCGCCGCTTGTTAACACGATACAGCAGCAGGGTTTTGATCAGTAGCGGCAGAACTGCGAAGGTCGCAATAGCCGGGTGGGCAATACAATCCCTATGCGTTTAAACGCGGACGTAAAGATAGAGACTGGTGCGGTCATACTTGCTTAGCCGGGTTCAAGCGCTTAAACAAATTTCTAAGGCGCATCGTAGACGTTTGCGTGGCGGCTCCTTTCGATTTGTGGGCGGGTTGTCTCTCTGGTGCAGACTCGGGGACCGGCGTGCGGCAGGGCTACAGCTCACCCGCCCCG
>CAYGNS010000060.1:2159-2917 GCA_964351295.1 uncultured Gammaproteobacteria bacterium | reverse complement strand
CGTTGCGTCTCCTTTCGATTTGTGCTCGGTTTGAGACTCGGGTGCAAACTCGGCGAGCGCACTGAGGCACTCGTGCAGGTGCGCGGGGCCGCGCTCTGCCGCGATGCTTACGCTTGGCATTGCCAGACTATAAAGATTGGCAGACCGCTCTGCGTTGGTGAGCCAGTAGCTTAATTGACTAAGCTTGTCTTCTACCGAGAGTGTATTGGGTAGATCGGTCCAATTAAAGGCGAGGGTTGAAATGCCGGTGGCTTCGTATTCTTTGCTGACTAACTTCTGGCTTTTGGCAAAGCTCGGCCAGTGCACATCCCGCAGACGATCGCCGTCTTGATAATTACGCAACCCTTGAAAGTCGCCGTGTTGTACCCGCATCGTTCCGAGTTCGGAATCGTTGTTACCACCCGCATAGCGTAAAAGCTCGCCTATGCTGTTTTTTGTGCGTGGATACACGGTTAGGGTGTGTTCGTAGAAGGTTTGTTTGGTCCAACAAAAGAACAGCCCCACAGGGTACTGTGAGCTAAGTACAACGGGCGCAAGCTGATGTACTCCGCGTACTCGCGTAGGGTGGCTTATTTGCACTTCTGTTCGTTCTGCGGGTGCAAGGTCGATTAGACTATGATGATATGCGCAGGATACATAGATGGCTTTGCGCGCGCGCTTATTCTTATTCGTGATGTATATTTTTGAGGTGGCGACATCGCCGGCGTAACAGGGCTGTGGGATGCCTTTATCAATGCTTAAATTGATCACATTTCGAT
>CAYGNS010000060.1:0-2149 GCA_964351295.1 uncultured Gammaproteobacteria bacterium | reverse complement strand
ATGGGTGGCTAGCATCACGGCGTTGCCTAAACCCACTAGGATGAATAGCATCATAAAGGCGGGCTGGTTGTCGAATTTTACCGCGATGGCAAACAAAGCTACGAGAATCAGTCCAAAGTACCAACCAACCTTGGTTGGCAAGATATAAAGTTGCCGACGACCAATTACGAATTCGGAGCTATTGTGGTCGGATGTGGGTAAAGCTTGCATGCTCGTTGTGTACTTGAAGCTAAGTGGTGGAGTAGCTTTTACGATGGGGCATTAAAGGGCCGGAATGCCTTGCATTAGTGTCGCTAATTGCAGCTTGGCGTTTTTGCCGTTGTTTGTGTGTAGGCGGTGTGCCGCCACATAGGGCGCGAGCAAGCGTATATCGTCAGGCAAGACACTGTCGCGACCGTCGAGGTAAGCATAGGCACGTGCTGCGCGCAGCCACTGTAAGCCGGCCCGCGGTGATAACCCCGTTTGAAATTGCTCGCTGCGCCGTGTCGCTTCTAGTATCTGCCATAGGTAGTCAATAATGGGGGGCGCACAGTGTACGGAATTCACTTTCTCCATATGCACTAGCAGTTGTGCTGGACTCAACACAGCCTCTGTGTGCGTACGTTTTGCGCTCTCGTGCAGTAATTGCTTCTCGAATGCTTCGCCGGGATAGCCTAATGACAACCGAATTAGAAAGCGATCTAACTGGGACTCGGGTAAAGCAAACGTGCCATGTTGTTCTAGCGGATTTTGCGTGGCAATCACAAAAAAGGGCTTATCAAGCGGTAAAGTCCTGCCCTCAATAGACACCTCGTATTCTTCCATCGCTTGCAGGAGCGCGCTCTGAGTTTTGGGCGTAGCTCGATTAATCTCGTCGGCTAAGAGCACGCTGGTGAATATTGGACCCTTTTTAAAAGTGAAGCGCTTGGTTTCAGGGTCATAAATTGTTACGCCTAGAACATCGGTTGGCAGTAGGTCGCTGGTAAACTGTACGCGTTTGAAGGGCAGGCCGAGCAAATTGGCGAGGGTATGCGATAAAGTAGTTTTACCGACGCCCGGTATGTCCTCAATGAGTAGGTGACCTTGGGCGAGCAAGCAAACCAACGCCATGCGCGTTGCTTGAGGATTGCCAAGAATAGTCGCGTCTAGCTCGGATAAGACGCGTGCAAGCTCAGTAGATAGGGTCGCATCATTGAGTGTGCGCGTGCTTGCGGATATTGTGTTTGTCGTCATTTAGGTGTTTTCCTATCTGTAGCAACCCATTTCACCCAATCTTCGTTAGTTCGAAGGCCCCATTGTGTTTAAGTGCTGCACTCACCCCAGAGTACACCACATGCGTAGTTTACGATGATATTGTCGGAATCTTGTTTAGGTTTAGCGAGCGTTGACGGCGGTGCCACCAGCGCAGCAGCGGAATATGATGTGGATTGCCGCCAATACGCGAGTCAACCAACTCAAAGTCGTACGCCATCCTATGTGCTTTGCATGCTCGATCTTTCGCATGGCAGATGAGCAATTGGTCCCCCTCCGCTAATTCTTGTGTGGGATTAGGCAGTAGAGTTGATTGATTGGGAGCTAGCCGACTTGGCAAGGTAGTGCTGCGTTGGTTGCTCCTTTGCAGTAAAAGTGCCAGTTCGCGGGGCTCGGGCTTGCCATCCTTTATGTAACTCGATGCGCTATGGTCGATCAGATCGGCGATAGTAACGGTGTACCCCTGCGCCAGCATACGCATCAATGCTGGGCTGTGGTTCTCGCTTACCGTTAAGCGGGAGGTGGCAGGGCTAGACCCTTTGCTAATCTTCTCAATCTGACTAATCAACTGTTCAGTTAGCTTCGTGTCTAGTGCTGTTACCGCCTCTAAAAAACGGTTAACGAGCGGTCTGGATATGATGGTCAACACCTCGTTAGAGACTAATTGTGATCGACGCATTGTGTAATCGCACTGAGCGCTAACATAAAGGTCTTGCTGCGCTTCGTCGTTAACGCGCGCTATCGAGTAGATCTGGCTGTTTAAATTGTGAGCAGTTATGAGAATAGACAAATTATTTGCATCGTCATTGCTGGCCGCCACAATCACACTGGCGCTAGTGATGCCTGCAGCCTCCAATGTGTCTGCCTCCGTGCCGCGGCCATTTATTACTTGGTGCTGCATCGACTCAGTGTCTATATT
>CAYGNS010000059.1:7730-8952 GCA_964351295.1 uncultured Gammaproteobacteria bacterium | reverse complement strand
CTCTATGGATGTCTGGTTTCGCGTTTGAAGGTTCATACAAATACTCCTGGTAGGGGTGTCTTGGTTTAATTCACTCGCACATAGAATCAGCGAACGGATCTAGTAAAGATCAACGCAACGCAAATGCCAATGACTTAAAACAATTTGATCATGAATCAGAGTCCGCTAAACTTCGCCTACACTTGATTTATGTACAGTATTCAATAATGCCAACTCTTCGTGCCCAATTCAACTACGCCTTTACCGAACTCACCGAGCGTGGTGAAGGTCAATCTGTCGGTGTTTTTACAAAGAATGGCCAGGTGCGAACGGTGCGGTGGTTGGGATTTATGGCCGTGGATGAGGCGCGACAACTCAGATCACAAAACAAAGGGTTAGCCGTTCGCCTGGATATCAAACAGTACAGTGATGAGTCTTATGCGGTCACATTCAAAGACGTACCGAAGGACGCCTTTGTGATGGGGTGTTTAACGGATAAGGGCGTCTATGGGGTTTTTGAGCCACGCGTGCGATTTATGCGTTAAACTTTGCTTCACAATCTTAAAGTGCTAACGCAGGGGGCTTGATTGTGTTTAGACCTCTCGATGATAGAACGTTTTTAAGTCCGAGTGGACAATTAAAGAACTTCACCAATCGTGTTTCAGAACACGGAACACTGAATGCCTTGCTCGCGATCCGAGGCACGAAAGAGCTACCCTTAACCATGTTCTACGGTGTAGGCGGGGCTGGGAAGTCATGGTTGCTCAGGTCTTTCTATAAAGAGCTCGGAGATATCCCCAAAGCACACATCGATTTAGACCCTCGAAATCTACGCCAAACGGCGCAAACGGATCCGGCGACGGTACTTGCAAATATAAGGCAACAACTCGGCCCTTCAGTAAAATGTCCGCGCTTTGATTTAGCCTACGCTTGGCTTAGATACAAGGATGGAGGGCAAAAGGAGCCGCTATTTGAAGGGGCCGGCATGCTTGGTTTCGCCTGGAAAATAGTGGCTTCAGCCGCCGCTGCAGCTGCTGACAGCGTCACCGCGAGCTTTTTCGTCAACTTGTTTAACAGTATGACGGGTTCATTGACTGGAAAACTAAATGATCTTGGTATTAAAGAATATCTGGACGAGAAGCTTGGACAAGAGGATTTTTTGTCTTTGCGAAAATGAGTTCGATCTGAAATCTACCAAGCGATCGGTAGGAGGGGGTGGGAGGCGGGCGGCTCTGGGGGGCGG
>CAYGNS010000059.1:5101-7720 GCA_964351295.1 uncultured Gammaproteobacteria bacterium | reverse complement strand
CCCGCCCACCCCACTGCTCTCGCTACTACAGAATATCCGGCCGCGACGCCTGGACAAGCGGATTTTTTGTCTTTGCGAAAAAAACTTCCATCTGAAATCTACCTAGAGCTCGCTAGGCGTTTATTGGAGGACTTAATGACAGGCTTGCCTGTTCGTAACAACAGTGCGGCTCGTGCCGTTGTGTTAATCGACAGCATCGAGGTGTTGCGCTCCCCGAATGACAGCGATGAGCGGTTGTCTGACGCACATTCATGGTTAAGGGAGCTGTATGACCCAGATTCGCCCTTGCTTATTATTTTAGCGGGTCGTGATCGTCTGCGTTGGCAATTTGGCTCAGAGGGCGATTCAAGCTCCAGCAGTTACTTTACCGAATACCTGGTGGGCGGCCTTTCAGAGACAGATGCGCGGGCGTTTCTTAACAAGTGTGGCATTTCCGATCTAGAGTTACAGACCGCGATTCTTGCAGCTTGCGCGTGCCATGATACCGCGGACAAAAACGACATTGGATATCATGCCTTTAGTCTAGGACTGTGCGCGGATACTTGCGCCAACTATCAAAAGCGTAACGAAACAATAGACTCGGCCTCATTTGTACCATCAGAAGACGATGTTAGAAAGCTCGCCAGTCGCTTTCTGCGATCGCTTGGCGGCGACGGGGTGTATGCCGAGTGGCTAAAAAGACTTGCCCTCACAGACCGATTTGACGAGATAGCCGCCCGAAAATGCTTTTCCAGTGCCGAATCGCTAGAGCAAAACTTTGCCTGGGCCTCTTTGCTCAATTACAGCTTTTTACAAGACGCTGGGGATGGATGGTTTTTTCTACACTCAAGGATGAAGGAGGTGTTAGATGAGATTCTGCTTAACGCGTATCCCGCTCGACACAGAGAAGCTCACTCTTGGTGGCAAGCTCATTGGCGCGGTAGGTCAGAATTTGAGTTAGATCCCTATGCGGCCCTTGCATGGTTCCATAATTGGAATCTAGATTATGCCAATGCGCTACCTGAATGGGATAGGGCATCCTCAGACTGTTTGAAGCGCGGATTAGTGCATGAGCACGCCGAATTACTAACCTGGTTCGATCCAATTCCGTTCGCTCTGGTGAAGTCACCAGACACTGAAATAAGACTAAAAATCGCGGCATCGCTTGTATGTTGGGCAAGTCATTTATCTCGTTCACCCTTAGGCAGTAGAGCCGTCAACCTTCAAACGGCCATCGATTGCTTGGAAAACGCATTGACGGTCTATACCAAAGAGAACTATCCACAGGCTTGGGCGATGACGCAACATAATCTGGGAATCGTTTACCGCAATCTCACCACGGGCGATCGAGCCGCCAATCTTCAAAAGGCCATCGACTGCTATGAAAACGCACTGACGGTCGTTACCAAAGAGAACTATCCACAGGATTGGGCGAAGACGCAAAATAATCTGGGAAACGTTTACCGCGACCTCACCACGGACGATCGAGCCGCCAATCTTCAAAAGACCATCGACTGCTATAAAAACGCACTGGCGGTCTTCTCTGAATTGGACTATCCGCTGGAACACCAAACTGTAACTGAAGATCTCACCCTAGTTGAAGCAGAGCTCGCAAAATTAATAGCTAAGGACTAGATCCCGTGTTCGGCAAATTAAGGTAATACCCTTCTCTCATTCGCCCCGCCACTTCCTGCCAGTGAGTGACGTCCTCATGATCCGGATACGCCAGAGCTAACGCTTCAACCCCACTCGCTTCAAAACAACGCCTTTCACCATCCACCAAAAACACTGCCAACGCGCCCTCAGAGCCTCCTCGCGTGATTTCAAGTAGCTCAATACCCTCACCCACCTTAGGAGCGCTGTCGGGCTCTATATCGAAGGGGATGATCGCTTGTTCAGCCGTCTCGGCCATAAACTCAAGGATGTCCTCTTGATCAACGCCGGCATGAAACCATCGAACGAGCTGATCGATTAAGTGAGCGGCGTCACTTTCTTTGGGCTTGAGGCCTTCTAAATACTGCGCCTCAATTAAGCGTGTTTTCCCCTCATACTCAATTTTGGCTGAGAGCTCGCCATCCCCTGCCCTGTACCATCCGTAAAATGCCGGCTTCGTCATCTTATTGGTCGCTAGTGCAACGGTCGCGAGACCGGGGCTAGCGTTTGAAATGGCTTTTGAACGGGGCTCTTCTCATCGTCATAGCCAAACGCTTTGGCCAACAGCAAACACTCTGGGTCAGCGAGTACATGCGCGGTGGGAGTGTTCACTTGCCCAGTGGCCATGCGCATTAAGAGCAATGCAAAATCATTACGAAGGTCCCTTGCAAGCTCTCCCGGCTTGCCTGCTAATAAAAACCGGCGAGAGACAACAAGCCCGTCAGAACCAACAAAACGTACTCCCTTCACCGAGTTGTCGAATGACAATCGTACCGGGGTGGCGGGTCTGATCACCCAATCTTCGAGGTTCAGTACATTCAGGGCGCTCTGCCAAACATCCCTGTATATCTGTATTACTTGATCCGTCTCCATTCCAGTCGCGCATCCTTTGAGTTTTCGATAATTCAAAGGCTAACGCGCGACGAACAGTGTTTTAAAGACTTAACCCTATTTGAGGATGCGTGGTGATGGGGGTGGGATGGGGGG
>CAYGNS010000059.1:0-5091 GCA_964351295.1 uncultured Gammaproteobacteria bacterium | reverse complement strand
GCTGTGATGCTAGGCGGCTATTGAGGCTTTTGTTGATGCGGGTGAGTCGATCGATCTCGGTTTTATGCTCCCGAAGCGCATCTCGGTACCCGATTCTGACTTTTTGTAACTCGGCTTCGTGATCCGAGAGAACTCGCGCAAGCTGCTCACCGGTGCGATCGACCTCTTCCGTCGACTTAAGGCGAGGATCTAGGTCAACCTCATGCGAATCTAATAACTCTTGGTTTAACCGATCCACCTCTTCACGCAGCGAATTGCATTCTTGCTGGAGTTTATTCGCTGCGATCAACAAGTCACCATGACTGAGTCGATCGAGCATAAGGTTGGTAAGTGATTTAGCGCCGACGACCGTCATCGGCAGATCCATCACGTCGTCCGTAAGCGTTATATGCGTTCGGCGCTTTCGTGGGCCGAATAAGCCATCAAGCATGGTCTCTACCTCTTATCGCTATGCGAACAAAGCGTCTTCATAGTCTTTGAACGCCTGGGATTTTAAAATATCGCGCCCCACTTTGAGCATCGCCTCGCTCAGTTCGGTCTCTTGGCCAGACAAGTCATATTCCCGAACCACGACACCAATAAAGTAATCAACGCCCTGTTTGCCTTCCAAAGACTCGATGATTTTGAGCGCGCGCAATAGGCGGACACATTCCAATAACTGTGGTTCGCCTTTTTCGCGCTTCCAGCGTCGTGCGCTCTGCTTGGTGGTGCCAATCATGACGGCCAGATCATCGCGCTCAATCATCGGATAGTATTTCGCGATGAGCTCCGTCGCCTCCAGATAGCTAGGCTGTTTATACGGCTCTAAGAGCTCTGTGTAAGCATTTAAGAGCCGTCCTAAAATAGCGCGGCCAATCCTGTCTTCTAAGTCACCCGATTTAGCTTGGCTATACTCAGAAGGGTTACGATGAGCGCCGAGGATATGCGTAAAGTCTCGAGCCGTCAGCCCAGCACCGTCCGAATCGCTTGTAATGATCAAAAAGAGCTCTTCTTTGGTAACGGGTCGAGTGGGATCAAGACGATAGCGCTTTGGTTTGGTCATTAGGGTCTTATTGTGGAGTCCAAGCGTCCGCATTGTTCGAGCGACCCTTGGTTGAATTGCCTTCGCCGGCATTATACCCGACCGAAGCGCTTTGCTCTTGCGCATTTGGCGCGACGACTGTCATCGATTGAGCCACCACAATCAGCCCCACAACACCCATGAATGTGCCGAGGGCCGCAACCTTGGCGTCCCGCCAGCCCCATTTGCGAACCGCAAAAAGGGCCATGGCCTCTTTCAGATCAGCGGCCAGCTGCTTGGCGTGCTCCTGCCCCGCCACTTCAAACTGCAGGTGTTGGCCGGCGCGGTCAGACACTTCAAACAAGCATTTGTCATCAATAAAGCTCTGCTTGGTGGTCAGCTTGCGGATCGCTGTCGTATCCGTGGTAAACGAGATAGGCTCCTTTGCCTTGCCTTTGAGCAATAATTCAAGCGCATCGCCGCGTTTTTGAATGGAGAGTGATTCTTCGGTCATTATCATGTTCATGTTTTGGGTAACCATTTGTTAGCTCGAAGTGATTGTTTAATCGCTTCAATTGAGTGATTGAGATAGGGCGCGGTCTGTGGACTGTTACAGACCTGCTCGTATTCCGCGTGCGCGATGGGCGCATGCCCTTCGATATAGATACGTCGGGGCCGGCCGACATTGTTCAGCGCATAAAACAATGTGCGATTTAGCACTTTGAGCCAGACGAACTTCGCCGTAGCCAGGCTCGACTTCTTCATCATGTGCACGAGCAATGAGTTCGCGTAACTACTTTTTGACAACCAGGCACGACACGTAGGGTGCTGCAGCGCCCAACTTAACGCTTCATCACACCCCGTGATATCGAGCCCATCGCGGTCAACTGGCGGCAAATCGGCCGGCGCAACCCCCCGATTTAGAGCCTTGAGATTCCAGAAACTTGTTGAGTACTGCTTGAGCCACTTGTCCGCCGCGCCAAACTTATCCATAAAGCTTGGAATCATGTTGGCCAGTAGCGCCACCAAAATGGCGCGATACTCGACGGGCAGCACCAACACATCCTCAACGCGCATTATGCGGGCGCCTAATTGTCGTGAGAGTGCGGTGCGAACGTTGGGCTCATACAAACTCATACTCGACAGCGCCTTAGCGTCAGGACGCACTAAGTTCACGCTGTTGTCGCGATAGATCAGCTCCAACGGCGTGCCATCCTTACGCAGAGCGCCGATTTCAATGGCCCATTCCCAGGGTTTGCGGGCGAAGCGTCGATATCGATCCTTTAAAGGATGACGCAAGTGCAGCTGCCGCCCAACAACCGAGCGACTTGGGTAGTAAAAGCGGCTGATGAAAATGTCGAGCTCATCAAGACTTAGCATCTTCTTGTAATTGATTGGCTGACGCCTATAGATTCGATAACCCCAAAAGCCAAACCACACTGTCACAATACTGAGAAAAATAACCTGGGTTGATCGTTTGGCTTGAAACACATCGCCCGAGCCAAGGTTGTGGACACCCCGATTCAAGGTCCGCGCAATCTGTTTACGATCGCGACTGACCTGATCACCCTCCACAAACGGTATCCATTGAACCACCGCTTCAACCAGGCGACCTTGATAATATCCAGAAGTCAGGGACGCGTAATGCGCATACGGCTTTAGCACATTCCATACCAATAGGACTAGCACGCAAGCGAACAGCATGACCCAGAACCCATCGTTACTTTCGTAGTGTCCCCGGGCCATGACTAATCCTCTTGGTCTGTGCTGAGCTGTTGGCCTTTAAGCCACTGCACAAAATTAACCGGGCGGCGCGTCGTGAGTACGTGGTATCGCCACATCGATGTGGTCATAAACGTCAAAACGCAGGCCACCGCGCTCAAGACCACAATGGTTGAGGTTGCAAAGATGATGATGTTATTGGTATCGATGGTTAGGAGGCTTGTCAGAACGACAAACAATAAAATGGCTTGACCCACCATGAGCCACTTTAATCGGCGGATAACGGCGGTGCGGTTAGCATCTGTAATCCCCCAAGCGGATTCTAGCTCTTCGATTGAGGCCCAAGAGGGCGGATGCTTGAGCGCCTGTTTGGCTTTCCCCGATTGGGTCGAGAGTGATTCACGGAATCGGGCCAGCGTTCCTTTAAGCCGTTGAAACGGTCCTTTGATCAGCGCGGCCGATTGACCAACCGGCGAGAGAGCGCGCGCGGTGGAGCGCAGAACACCTTTTTTGACTGGTTTAGGCTCTGTTTTCTTGGTCATTACGGCTGCCCCGTAGGTTTGGGTGCGTCGGTTTCCATGCGCTCCAGCAATTCTGCGAAGCTTACGTTATAGTTGCGCGTTGGCTTTGGCGGCAGCACGGGAGCGGACGGTTCGTCGACATCGTCTGAGATAACGGGTTTTTGTGGTTCGACGCTTTTAATCGACTGGAGGCCTTTTTCGAATAAGGTGGTGGTCGCACTCAGATCCGCTGCGGCGATATACCCATCGGTCGCCGACAAATTAGGACTCGAATCAAAGACAGTGCAACAAACTTGCGAGAAGTCCTTGATCTGACCATCCAGCCAAACGCACAGTGCACCTCGGGCCATCATCTCGTGACGTTTCATGGGGTCTTCCCAATTCGCTTCGGTGTCCTTTAAAAAGCGTCCAAACGACGTTTCCATCAGATGTTTGACATGATGGATATACGTGGACGTAAAGGCTGCAATCGTTGAGGGCGATAACACCACCTCACTGCCTCCTAAGTCTTGTACCACGTGATCGGTTACCTGAGCGGCCGCATTGCGGCAGTTGAGAAACACATCCAGCACCGTGTCCTTGACCGTCCGCTTGGCGCCAAACACCAGCGCTCGACTCTCCTGATCGAGATCGTGACGTAATACTTCAGCGGTAAAGGCGTTGTACAAACGGTTAATGCCCGTGGCGGTGTTCATCATCACAACTTCGGTGTCCCCTGGCAGACCCTGCGTGCTGTGCTCACCCTGTAGATCCTCGGCCCATGGCAGGGAAAGCGCGGTTGCAACCGCATCACGTGGGGTAAGGCCGGCTCGGTATCCATCCTTTGCAATGGGTTGAACGGCCATTCGAAGCATGCCCAATTCGCCACCTGAAACGGATTGCTTATCCGGGAAACGCTCTCGCATGATTAAAGCGGCCTGGCGAACACAATCATCCCAATACCCTAAAAAGGCTTCTGCGCGCTGCAGGTGCTCTCGTTTATCACCCACTTGGGTGGTGATGAGCGCGCTAAAAGCGACCTTTAGGTTGTGCGTGACGATCTTAATGGCCCGTTGATTGGCCGCGGCTGTTTGTGAGAACCGCTTGGGTTGCTCAATGTTTTTGACTCGCTCAGACAACAACTCAATCGCGCTTTTAACTTTAGGCATGGTATTAGCCCTCGCTGTCGGAAGAACCCTCAGACGGGCAAAGATGCTCGGCGAGGTCGTGAATGGAATAGATCGGCCGCCCGGCGATCGTGCTGGTGGGCGGCACTTCGGTCAGAAGGCGCTTAAAGCCCTCGAGCACAAGCAACGGCGTCAAAAACGCCGCCAACCGTGGTTTGGCAATATAAGGGTTCAGTGAAATGACCATGTCGGTGACGGCTCGCGAATCGTTCGACAGATCCAACGCAAAGTGCTGGTCGGCTAGTTCGACATCCGTGGCAAGCTTTAGTCCCGCCAGCACAAAGATGGGCAGCGCGAGGTCTTCATGTAAGAACTCGACCATCGAAATCGGTTTGAGTGACGAGTCGCTGAACGAGATACCCATGGTATCGCTGGTCGTCACAAGGGCACTTTTTACGGTCCGAAGGAGCGGCTCTAGACTTATGGTCATTTGGTTTTAAGTGTTAACTTTTTCCAAAGTATTACTTAATGTGGTTTTCCAATCACCACTTAAAACAATTTGCCCATGTCGCTATCCGGACTCAATCAACTGCCCGTTAATCGTGATAATCTGGTCACCCATCTTGAGCAATGGTGCGGTTTTGCTAAGACCGATTTTGTGGATTGTCGCGATATCACCAGCGTTATAGAGCGCGTTCAAGCCGACCCTGATCACAGCACTCGACTGGCCAACTGGGATGTC
>CAYGNS010000058.1:0-8964 GCA_964351295.1 uncultured Gammaproteobacteria bacterium | reverse complement strand
GGCGCAAGGCTAGGCAAAACTCCGTGCTCTTTGGCCAACACGGCAGGGTGCTCTACAAGTGGTCCTTCGATGGCAGCGGGCAGACCCTCGCGCGTATAGGCCTCGCCCAAGATGTAGTTTTTATAGGGCAAAATGCCGTTATTGTAGGACGCTCCACCCCACAGCATCGCGCTGGTGGACATCAAACTACGCTTGGCTGCCTTAATGATCGGCAAATGACAAGCACCACACGCTTCTTCGGCAATTCGATAATCACCTGGATTAACAAAACGCAGGGCCGCGGGACTTTGTGGCTTGAGGGTGGTGTAGGCATGCGGTGGGTTAGCACTTGACGGATAGTGCCAGGTTTTGGGCAACGTTGGCGTTACATGCGCCTGATCCATTGCCGTTCGGTAAGTAGGCGAATAATCCGATGCGCTGTGCGCCTCAGACTCAGCACTGTCTGCGTTTTCGCTCAGGCCAGGAGTTTCTTGAGCAGCTGGGTCTGATTGAGCCACGGCCGCCTGCGCCACCTTTCTCAACGCATCACTAATACTCACCAGTTTCTCATGCCCTTGCGGCGCGCTCACGGTGGCATTACCCCCATGACAATCGGTACAGCCTAACACCACTGCCGGATTGCTGTGCATGGTGTGCCGATCAGATGCCGTATGGCAGCTTACACAACCCTCGGATTTAAGTTCCGCCTGCGCGACCGTCTGCGCCTTAGGCGCGGGCGGATAAAATGGGTAGTCAACCGCTTGGGGCGTTTCGCCACTGGCCGCATAGGCAGACGATAGACCCATTAATGCTATGCCGGAGAACCACATTAGCAACGCCACACTTCGCATAGATTTGGTGAGCGCGGATTTGTGCATAGTTAATCTACTCTTCATGTGCGGTTTCTTAGTACGTTAGAATCAAGTTAGCCAACACTGAATAGGGTTTACTCGAAGAACCATAGAGGTCTTTAAAACCCCGGCCAGGATTCAACACCGCTCCCGACAATCGGAAAACAATATTCTGGGTCGCCAAGGGTCGCCAAATAAGCGCAGCCGAAATATCTTGGCCCACCGTTTTATCCACGCGCGTCTGATTACGCGCCAGCTCCAAAGTTTGGGTTGCATCAAACTCCATATGATTAACATTAACCGAGATACGGGTTTGCGGCGACACATCGAAGTCTGCGCCTAAGCCGATTAGCGTTAGCCCTGGATTGGTGAAATTGGATTGGCCATGCTCTTTGGATGAACGCAACGAGGGAATAATGGAATTACGCCCATTTAACGCCACCCGACCACCGCCGATTAAGGGTACGTTTTGGCGAATAAAAAATGCTGTGTCCGCACCCGCAAACTGCGGGTTTTCAAAGATTGCATCAAAACCCTGCTCTTTGCGATCAAACGGGTCATCATCACCACTTGTGTGTAAGAGTGACACTTTTGCTCTAATCCAATCGTAATCGCGCGAAAACTCTGCTGCGACAAAATACGCGCTGATATCGGTCGTTTCGTTAGTAAACACACCATTGCTGGCATCACCCAAGGCATAGTAGGCCGAGAACGTAAGATTGTTGCGTCCGAAATGGCCATCACCGCTTAAACCAAGATAAGTTACATCGTAATCACGCCCGCGCTCAAAACCCAACGAACTCGGTCGCGCAATAAATTGATTATCGTCAAAGAAAAAATCATCCGCTTCGCGATTACGGTTATGGGTAATCGATGCCTGCGAGATAAACCCCTTGGTTGGGAAATCTTGCCAATAAAGATTCGCGATAAAAATATCGTCCTCGCGCAAGCTATCGGTAATGTCATTCAAGCCGCTGTTCGACTCTTTTTCTAACCGTCGAAACCACGCTAAATTGTACTGAAATATGTTGTTATCACGCGTTCCAAACAAACGCACACCCAGCTGATTATCTTGAAAGAGAAAACCTCTAAAATCACTGCTGAACGGCTGAATGCCAATGCGAAAACTGTCAAAGTCATAGCGATCTGAGACATTGCGGATGTGGTAGTCCCAGAACGCCCCTTGCAAACCAACAAAGCCTTCAGTACGGGTATCGCCCTCCGTTGGATCGGCCTTTAAGACGCCGATTTCGTCTACCACGGTATGGTTAACATTGAAGACGGTGATTAAACGAAACTCATGATCAGGTGGTCGAAAGACTGTGTCGCCGCGGTAAACTACGGCCTCAACAATCACATTTTCGTTAATCAGATATTGGTCGCCGTCGGCAAGCAAATCTAATTGTCCGGAGTTGGCCGTCGTCGCAGCCCCCACTGGCAGCGGAAAATTACGCGGCTCGTATACCGTGTCCGAGATGGCGGTTAGATTGAAAAACCAATCCTTTCCCCACACGGGTTTATCGCCTTTAATGGGATTATTATTGTTGTAGGGATCCCATAGGTTTTCGGGATAACCGAGTGACTCAACGATGCGCCAACGATCTGGCACCGACACAAATTCGGGCAACGAATGCGTTAACGGAGGTGCTAGTCGCTCGCTGTCGCACTCCTCAGGCGCATAGACCAACACTGGATAACCCGGTCGACGCCGAGGTCTAGTGGCGGTGTCCACGGTTACACCGCACTCAGCGCTACGCCCACGTGGTGCGGCCTCCGAGACCGTTGCAGGCGAATCAATCACAACCGTAGGCGAATCAATTGCGGTGTCCTCGGCCGCCCACAAAAGCGGTGGTAGTGCCGTCAAAGTCATGGCCCCACCGATCGCAGTAATAATGCGCCGCAGACGGCGATGCGCGCTGTAATGCTGAGCTTGCCAACACTGTTTGCCAACTCCCCGCATGGGCGCCGCCGCCATCCTTTTAGGCGTCACACGCGTCCGACACTTCATCAATTTACTACTTGCCCGCACAGGGTGATGCCTCGGTTGAATCCAAAAACGGTGCTTGTGGACAATTGATATAGCGTAAGCGCACGCCCTGCACGGTCAAAGTATCGGCTCTAATTGAAGGGTCAGCATTTTTGGTGGCTCCGCCGAGCTCTAAACCCGCATTATGCAAACCTAAAAACGCAATCATGTCATCCTGATCAACCCCATCGCCTGACACCCCGATACCGCCAATCAATTGCGCTCCGCGATAGATGGGTACGCTGCCCGGAAAGATCTGGATACCATTGGCTATATTCGGTATGCCGGTACAACCAACGCCGGGAAGGGTTAAACGATTCGCCACTAGATTAAGTTGCAAGCCAACATTGAACGGGCTCCACACGCTAATGGGAAAACTCAAAGGTCCGTGCGGGTTGGCGTCGATGCCATCAGGGTAAAATGGACGCGACAAGTTGCCACCTGCGCGATCAGAAAAAGCGATACCATCGGCCAGCGCAGTGGGCAACCCAAATGCGCGCAGCGCCTCGACAAAAAACCCATGACCCGCATTGGTTAATATTTGCCCTGCGTCGGGACGCGAGAAAAAGGCGGCAGTACGCGCTTTTTGTAACGACACATCAGTGCCAAAGATCGGCGCGTCCACAGAACGAGCAATGCCCAACACCACGCCATTGCTATCAACCACTGAGATCGATACGCGTGCTGCAGATTCCGCAGGATTGCGAATTTGAGCGCGCGAGCGTGCCGCAACGCGCAAGGCATTGCTAAGCAGCACATTAACTTCAGTAGCACTGAGCGCGCCAGCATCAGTACCCGCTCGCGGCACAAACCGCTCGCCCAAAACAAATGCGGGCACGCCAAACGCGGCGGTTTCTACAAACCCTGAAGCACCGCTACCAAACGCCACACCCGCTTTAAATTGTCCGGTAAAAAACCCGGGCACTGCGACCAAATGCGCAGAACTGAGCCCAGTGGGACCAGAAGTAAGCAGATCCGCCAACGTGGCATCCGAGTAACGTACCAATTTGCCATCCAAGGTTACTTGTCTTAAGGCCTCTGGGGCCGAAAAGTCGCGGGTACCGGCGAGCGCTACAATTTCATCAATGGATTGATCGATATCAGAGATCGAATTATCAATGGAATAAAGACCATCGGCGATGACACCAATGCCCCCTACCACTTCTTGACCTTTATACAAGGGAAATCCGCCGGGATCAGCCGATAGACCAAGTGGCGACGGCTTTGGCCCTGCGGTAGGACCGTCCGCCGTTACATCCGAGCATTGCAATTGGCTAAATTGCACGCCAAACAGTGGGCCTGCTGGCTGATTAAACTCGCCAGGATTAAAGTGCTCTTGCACAATTTGACTCGCAACGCGAGTGCTAAAAGAATTACCACCCGAGGATAAGTAGTTGCCCGTAATGGCTTTGGCGATAGCCGCGAACGTGGCAGGCACCACTGCGCCCTCTAGTCCGTTGCCAGCGGGAATACCGCGCTCAGACGACACGGTAACGTTAACGGCTGCACCAGGCATCTGGTAAACCGCAAGGACATTACCGGGACGATCGACCACGGCAATGGTTGCCGAGACACCGCGGGCATTGGCCTCGCTAACCGCTTGGCCGACCACACGCATTACCTCGGATTCGCTAAGAATCGCCTGCGCCGAAGCCCCCGACAGCCCTATCCCAAACAGGATCGAGACAGCCATGAGCCGATAAACAGCCATGAGCCTATAGACAGCCATGAGCCGATAGACAGCCATGAGCCGCACACCCGCCTTACCCCGGTAGAGACTTATCCATCGCTGTTTTTGCATATCATTCACTCTTTTCAAAATATTCGTGTTTGTCAGGATTACCGTTGTACGCTGTTAGCATTGCCCATTGATTACCGCGCCAATGACGTCCGTTTAGTAACGGCCAAGGCTTTATAGGCAGCGCTAAAGTTAAGGTGTGTTTGCCAGTCGTTCTGATTTGGCAGATGAAATTCATGGCAGCTAATGCAATTACTCGGCACTTTATCGGCGTGCGCTTTGGCACCCGTATGGCAACTTTCGCAGACCGCTAAATCAGGCATCAGCACATCAGTGCTTAACTCAGAATCCGCGGCGGCATGGCATTCACCACAATCACTGGTACGATGACTAAAATGACTAAAGTCAGACTTTGGCATCCAATGTTCGGTAAGTCGAATCGGTTCCAGGTGCCATTTCGATGAGCCCGACGCAGTGGTTTGCTCGGTCACTTCATGGCAGGTCTTGCACGTGGTTTTTTCAAAAATTTCTTGGGCCACACTGTTCGCTTTGCCCCATGGACTATCAAGATCAAGCGACTGTTGCGCGCGCGCTGCCACCGTATTTCCAGGACGACGGAGCCTAAACTCGCGTACTTCAGCCGCGGTTGGGTTGCGCCCGAGACGCTCGCGCAAAAATTGTCGTGAATAATACTCTTCCAGCACGAGCAAGACCGTATCTGGATCACCGTGTGGCACTTCGCGTTGCGGATCGTTGGGTTCGAACACCAAAGCATGGCAACTACGGCAATTATTCTCCATGGTAATCGGCTGCATAAGCTTGCCCGCCGCATCACTCACATGACAATCATCACAGCTAAGCACCTGTTGACCAGCGGGCGTATCGAGTCCAGCCGGATCCATATGTACGGCATGGGGGAAAATAAGATTCGACTGCTCAAGAGGGCCATCCTGTAGTGCCACGCGTTGAGTTGACCACTGCGTTTCCTGCGAACGACCACTCGGTACGAGCATGCTCACTTTAAAATTAGGATGTGGTGCCGCACTTGCTTTGGCCAGTTCCTGACCGAAGCTCGCGACGTCGTGCAGCACTGTTTCAACAGCACCACTCGCCGACATATCCACGTGACAATCAACGCACAAAGCATCATTACGACTCACGATATTGCTCGGCTCGTCGTGCTCTATATGACAACTCGCACAACGCGCTCCGTCTAACAGAGCAACGTTATGCACAGACGTATCAAAATGATGATTAGTATCCGCATGGCAGGTCAGACAAGCGCTATCTTGTACCACCTCAAAAGCATTGACATGGCAAGCTTCGCAATTTTGATTAAGCTCCGGAGTCTGGTGCGCGGTGGACAAATGACCGGATATCCACGCATTGTCTGACGGTAAAGGCGAGTCGCGCAATAAACTAGCCGTATCACTATTGAGCAAACTGAGCATCGGTATCACCAAAAACAGTAGCAATATGCTCACAAACAAGACCCACGACCAGCGGCGTTTGCTAAGACCCGTAGTATTTAACGAAAGCGAGCGCTGTGGTTCCTTATTCTTCACGGTATTTGGACCTAGTTACCAATAGAAAAAAACGACAATAATATGACTCAACAATGCGGCCAATAGAGCAAACGACAGCGGCACATGCACGTATAACCAAATCTTAAGTAATGCTCTAATTTGCACGTCGCGGCGGACACGGCGCAGCAACGTTTGCTTGGTCGAAAAATTAAACAATAAGTTTTGCGTTCGACCCGCTGCTGCGCCCCCGCTGAGCTGCGAGAGCCTGTTGGCAAGCACATTAATCACTACAGCTTGATCGCGGTTAGCAAGCAATAACCCGTCTCTCGTCGCACTGGACTCATTAGACTCTTTGGTTATTGAGGATGACTGCAAACTGAGCGGAACAACAACGGTCGAGGCATCCGTTGCGAACAGTTCTTGGAAGGCCCTACCGCCGAGATGACATCCTGCAATCGCGCTAGCTACAAGTTGTTGCATTTCGGGGGTGTCCGCTTCATTTAAACTGCGCGCGTCAATTTTTTCGATCTTGTCCAGCAGACCATCAAGACTGTCCCCCGCTCGATTTTCCGCAAGCAATTCCGGATAGTACAAGTAAACAACCAAACCAAAAAAACCACTCGCGATCACCAACACCATGAGCACATAGGTCAAGGTATGCAGATTGATGCCAAATTGAAAACCGCCATGCAATGTGGCGATTACCAATAAAGCCGTGCCTAAGTAAACATGTGCCGAAGTCCAACCCTGCACCGTTCCAAGCGTTGACGAGTACTGGCGTTTGCGTACACCAAGCCACATCAACCACACAATCAATAATGCCCCGATGGTGCCCAAGGTATATCCCAGCCAGGTACCCCCGTTAGCAACGCCGACCGGCTCATGCCACCAGTACGCAAGAAGGGCTAAAAGGGTGAGCCCGAGCGCCACCCAAAAGTATCGAGCGCGCTTAAAATTTACAATGGATTGATACATAGCAAAGACCCTTAACCACTGAAGCGAGTGCCAACCAACTCAACAAAATCACGCGGGTTCAGCCGCATCGCCGCTCCGGTTGGACACGACCGCACGCATGCGGGTCCACCCGAGTTATCTTTACACGCGTCGCATTTAACCGCCTTTTTAATACTGGCGCCCTCAGCATATTGCTTACCGCCCGGGCCTGGGCCCTGGCCAGTCATTAACCAATGCAATAGCCCAGGTTTCTCTGCAGGGGCCTTTTCCAGTGAGATTACTTTGTAAGGACAGTTATTAACGCAATTACCGCAGCCGATGCAAGTGTCTTGGTTGATGAACACTTCACCATCGGGCGCGCGATGAATGGCATCGGGCGGGCAGTCTTTCATGCAGTGCGGATGCTCGCAGTGACGACATGAAATCGGCACATGAATATTGGCAAATGAAGCCCCCGCTTGTCGGTTGAGTCGCGAATTACCATCGTGTGTTTCGGCACAGGCTTTCTCGCAGTTATCGCACCCCACACACAACGACTGATCGATCAATAGTACGTCGG
Organism: uncultured Gammaproteobacteria bacterium; assembly: GCA_964351295.1. Taxonomy (GTDB): domain Bacteria; phylum Pseudomonadota; class Gammaproteobacteria; order Arenicellales; family Arenicellaceae; genus Arenicella. The sequence goes on along the minus strand of CAYGNS010000058.1, from coordinate 1,331 downwards.
TGCCCTCACCTAAGCCTTCGCTCATTAAAAACGACATAAGCTCCCCACCTTTGGGCTGGGCTTCCATGCGCGCTTCTACCATCAAGCGGGCTCGCACATACGCCTGCACTTCTTCGCGCATTTGCGGGTCTTTTTGCAGCAAACTTAAAAAACTCTCGCGGCTCAAACAAATTGTTTCGGTGCGTACATTGGCACGCACCGTATCGGTTCTTACACCATCGCCAAGTGCGCCTGTTTCGCCGAAGTACTGACCAACGGGCAAATACGAGGTGATCACCTCTTTGTCGTTGGATTGTTTTACCGAGGTTACCGAGCCAATTCGGATCAGATGCACTTCGTCGCCCGCATCGCCCTCGCAATAAATATCCTGCTTAGCATCAAATAAGCGCAACTGTGTATTACGCACTACGTCGGCCAGCTCCGAATGCGGAATATTCGGCGTAAATTTGGAATGTAAGGCGCGCAGGATAAAAGCTTCGTCGAGCACGCGTTTTACCGATTCTACCGAGTTTTGCAGTTTGACCATGCTGCGCCGAGGTGTTTCAACCACAATGCAATTTTCGCCCGCGAAGACAGTAGCGGTACGACGACGGCCAGAAATCAGGCTTTGCTCACCAAAAAAATCACCTTCGCGAAAATGAAACTCGCCAACGCCTGGCAACTTAACGTACGCATTGCCCGACACCACCACAAAAAATGAGTCGGTAAATTCGCCTTTGACACACAGTTCGTCACCCGGCGGGCGATATTGCACTTTGCTATCAAGAATAAATTCTCGAAAATTAAGAGGGTTGATGCCTTGATATATCGGCGATGCCTTCTGTAAATGCGCAAGAATTTCATCTACGGATAGGTCAAAAGGTAGCCCCTTAAACGCCTCTACGAAAAGTGGGTGATCGGCAGGCTCGATGAGGTTACCTTGTGAGTATTCAATCACCTCGTAACCTTGATTCATGGCTTGCTTGATTAATGGATAACCACCAAGGGCGCCGATTACGTATAAGCCTGGAACGCTAGATTCGTATTGACTACTCAACTTAGGCAAAGCGGCAGGGCTGTCATTGGCAAACTCAATCCCAAATGATTCAACCAAGGCGCGTGGGGGAATCGCGCCTAGCCGCGCGATAATTCGATCAACCGGCACCGGCATCTCGCCTGTAGGCGTGCTCAAAATCATTAAGTAACGACTCTCGCCGCTCGGGTTCTGTTCGATTCTTAAGGGGTTAGCTTCGTAATAACAATCAATTTTGCCGGCCGCGATCGACGCCAGCATCAGGTCCAAATTGCCCTGCTTCGCCCGCGCGAACTCGTCGCGTCTATTAACCACACAC
>CAYGNS010000057.1:0-8965 GCA_964351295.1 uncultured Gammaproteobacteria bacterium | reverse complement strand
ATTTTGATTGGTTGCGATATAACCAACTAGCAAATCACCAACTTGGATACCCGCTGGCTTTGGAATGGCTAAAGATGTAATCCCATCACCGTCGTTCGACGCGCTACTCACAAACGTCACTTGCGCTTGAGCCGAAACAGCTCCAAGCAAGCCGATAGTAAACAACAAAACGGTAGCTAATCTTCTAATCAATTGATTGCTCATTTCAAAATAGACCCGAGCAACGTCAGTAATAAATGCAAACCAATTTGGTTGGATTTTTTTTCTAGCTAGCTTTTTCATTCTCTAATCCACCGTTGTGGTGATAACCACAGTTCGTGTCTGACCTATTGCGAGCGTACCCATCTGACACGCTACTGTTCCTGTGTTACCTGGCAGCGAACAATTGCACACTGCCAAATTACCTACCGTACAAGTGCCTCCACCATTGGAATTATTCGTTGATACCCAAGTTAAACCGGCCGGCAATACGTCGTTGATTACGGTGCTATTAGCGGGAACCAACGAAGATGCGGAGTTTGTCGCAGTTAGCGTAAACGTAAGCGTGTCGCCACTTCTAACCGAGTTTGGAGTCGCGCTCTTTATGATGCTCACATCTGGAAATGGTGGCACATCAAAAAAGTCTTGATTAACGAGATTGGTCGAATTAGTCACTTGAATCGACGAGGCGATGCCGTTAGCTCCGTCACCAATGGTGTCGCAGCCATTGCCTGCCCCACAGTTGAGCGTAGTATTGTCTATGTCTCCGGTACTCACATAATCAGGAAGATTGGTTTCTACAATAATGTAGTTGCCGGCTGGAATCGCACTAAACTCATAGGTTCCGTCAGAGGCCGACAGCGTTTCGTAAATCAACGTATCTGTACCCGGGTTATAGACCCCATTATTGTTGTCATCCCTATACAACCCCACCGTAGCCCCTACAATTCCCTGCTCGCCACTTGTGAAGGTGCCTGATCCGTCTACATCAGCATAGACAGTTCCCGCTATGCGATTGCTCACTGGGATAATAGCGTCGGACGTTAAACAAGGGCTTGTGCCACATCCATTAAAGTCTGCCCGAGCTTGATTTCGGCTTATCTCGCCGAAGCTTGCCGTTACGCGGCCACACACTCTAAACGTGGCTGATGCGCCGGGAGCCAATATAGGTATTGCTGCCCAACTCGCGATATTCCCACTGATACCTGTATGATTTACGGTTCCGCCTGTACTAATTGAGCCATTGTAAGTGCCCGCAGTACAGCCCGCAGTTGCTAACGGTACGAGTGTCACATCCGTTAGACCTTGGTCCCGCGCAACAACGTTAACCATATTGTTCAGGCTTAAGTTGTAGATCGTAAACTCGTAAGTAACAATCTGATTTGTTTGCACCGCCGTTGCCGACTCTGGGTTAATAATCTCTTTCACAATGGCGGCTGTTGAATCTAGGTCTGCACAACTGCGCGACACTTCGTAATATCGCCAGTTATTATCTTTCGCGGGAGTGGTGTCGCCCGGGATTGAGTCAGCGCACACGCGCCCGGCGTCTAACTGCGTTAAAAATGCATTAACATCAGTTAGCTCTAACGTGATTGACCAGCGCTCGAGGTCGCCTAAGCGTCGTGCGCCATGCACAATCCGAACCGCGTTAGTATTGGCTGGCAAACTATTTGAACCCGTAAACACAAAACCACCGGTCGCGGGTACAGAGGTATTAGTAATCGCACCTTGCGCATTAGCGGGAGTTACGGCACCGCTGCCCCCAATTTTATCACCGAGTGCTTCTATGCGCTGCCAAGGACCTATTCCGCTCAAACGGTTAACTAAACTACCTCCGCGGCTTGGGTTGTAGTCATTCGTGTAATAAGCGTCAGGACCTGCCACCGGAGAGCCAGTACCTCGATTTGGCGATCCAAGAACCATTGGGGTGTTACCACTACCACCATTGCCAGAGATTGCTCCGTTCTCTCCAAACGCTTCCGTTTGATCTCGATCCCACACGTTGTAAACCATGGTGGCTGCAACGCCTGTCCCATCAACAGTATCGAAACCATTGGGGCTGGTTGCGTTTGCGAACTGTTGCTGAGTACGCGCGTCTGTACTGTAAAAAATAGCCGTGTCTTGTTGCACTTCATTGACGTAGGCGTTGCCTAAACCTGCGCCATAATTACGTGATCCTCGAACACCAAAGCCGTCATAGGTGTCATCCACATCATCCGCTGAAGCCACCACATATTCGCCGCCAGCGCCAATTCGAACATAGTGAGCATCTACCACTACGGTTCCCGCAGGCACGTAAAATGTACTCCATGCTGCATTTCCTTCTTCAGAACCCGTGTCGCGAGGCGTAACCTCAATCACAAATTGAATTTGATCACCCACATCATAACCATCGACAATATCATCGAGAGGTATTGGGAAAATCCTCAAATTGTCGGTTCCGAGATAGTCGGCGTTAACCAACCCAGAAAACGCCAAAAAGCTCGCTACAGTCAAGGATTGCACCCATCGCGCGATCTTAAAAAAGGGTAGTCTGTTAGTGTGATTATTCATGCTAATTTTGTCTTCAAAATGTGGATAAAACTCAGTAATTGGTACCGCGATGGCTCCAAACTCTATTGCATCAAAAGGTTTGCCTGCCACGATTCGCACTAGGTTAATGGTTTAGCGCCAAAAAATTAGGGACGAAAACATCAGGTAGAACACATTCCCCCTTTTGCCTAACCTTTTTCACTACAAACCTTAAGCAAACACGTTAACTTGTTGATATCGTTAAACTTAAATGATACGCCAAGTATTTTTAAACGCAACACATGGAAGCCCGAATTACCCTTTAATAAAACGTGAGCTAAAAACTCAAAAAACACGATACTGCGAGCAAATTCCTACACTATAAGAATAGCGCATTGATGAGACATAGCGGAGCGGTTGCCGAACGATTTAACATTTATCTACAATCGCGACGTTCGCGTTTAAACTCGCATTATTGCTGCGGTCTGAGTCATTCACTTTTAGGCGAGGGGCATAATAAAGCGCTCCTCATCGAATCTAAATGAAGAAAAGCCTTAATACTGGCTGTTAGGCCAGAATGTGGACATGAATATGAGGACATACGCGCTTGTACTGGGGTTGTACGCCTCACCACCCCCAACTGGCACAAGTCACTCTAAGCGGCCCCATCAAGATTGAGCCAACATAGTAGCAGAGGCTCTAATGAGTCAATTACTTCACTGTATCGCTCGACCTGTTGCCCGCATTTAAACTAAAGTCAAAAGTTAGATTCATACACTTCGGGTTGCGTATCTAAGTTTTTCAAGCGATTTATCTTTTGCTCTAATTGTGACTGTGCCCGCGCATCGTTAGCCGCATCTGGCCAACTTGGTAGCTGATTCCAATCAAAGGGCTGCATAGCCTTGGCCTCAGACCCGTACACCTCGTTTAGCCTGTAAGGACCGTGCAGTGTAAGCACTTCGGCGGTGCTTACATCCACCAAAGTAAACCACTGTGGCACTACACCAGCATAGAAAAACTCATAGCGCTGAATCGCCAAGGCATCCGTACTCTTGTCGTTGATGATGGGCGAGGGCGTAAGTAATTGCCATTCTTCATCCTTTAAACCGTATATCTGATACCCAAAGTGACCTACCTCGTTCATCGACTCCCATGTGAACAGCACTCCGCCACGCGCCGCTTCGGCCGAGAACATCGTAAGTGTGACGGGTGTCGTTACAAAGTTCTTTTGATAGCCAAAATTTGATATCGGTCAGGGCGCTTGAGCCACCCACCCTTTGCACCGTTGCATTGTCACACAGGCCACTTGTTGGGCTGTCGCAAACCAGATCTTCGTCGCCATGCCCCAAGGCGTTCGACACAAGGTCCGGATCACCCGTTTGACCAAATCCATCAATGGTCGAACCAGAGGGCTGCACCACCACGCGGTAGTCGCCATCGGGCAAACCACCAAACGAATAGTCTCCATCAGCATTGGTGACGGTATTGCCTACAAAACTAAAGGTGCCATTGGGCTGCTGTATGTACAGTGCAACGATCACACCCACTGCAGGCGTATCCGCACTCACGTCAATAGGGTTGGCTGGCCCGGCCGTCGGGCTCGTAACACCATCAAGCTCAACGCCTGCATCCACGGTGCCGTCTAAGTCAGGCTCAACGAGCCCTTCGTCTTCAATAAACACTTTGCCGCCAATTGAGTTTGAGCCTGTCACTCCAAAATCAACACTCAAATTAGGACTCGCTGTAGTAAGCGTATACCGCCACGGTTTTGCGCGATTATCCGCGGCCGAGCCTGTCACCAGAGTGCCATCGTCCGCTTCGGTAAATCCGAGCGAATCGAATACAATCACCATATATTGCCCAGTGGGCATGCTAGTGCAGTAATACTCGCCGTTCTGATCAGTCACCGTGGTCCGTAGTAAATTGTCGATACCCGGCTGCGGTATTACGTTGGCGCTAGGTATGCTCGGATCGTTCGGTATTTGATTGCGGTTGTTGTCGGCCCAACATTGAATCGTTATGCCTTCGATACCCGGTTCATCGTCGTCGATAATGCCATCGCCATTAGTGTCTAGCCAAAACCGATTACCGACCGACCCGAACAACGTGTTAGATACATACCCTTGATTGATATTGGTTTTAACTCGACCATTCGTGCCATCAATCAAAAGAGGATCAGCAAACGACTCCAGTATATTCAGGTCTTGTAGCACGTCGCCTACATCACTCACCACTACACGATACTCGCCATCGGGAATGCCGCTAAACGAATAGTTACCGTTACTATCCGTGCTGGTGGTTGCGGTAATTCGGTCATTAGCGTTGCCACAGCCATCTGCCCCACAATCCACAAGGTTGAGCGTAATTGCTTGAAACTCGCCGTCGATAACGGAGTCATAATCGCCGCTCTCATCTGCGTCTGAATAGACGGTACCGGTCACACTTCCTAATGTCGCGGAAACGGTCGGTGGGAAGCCAAAGTTTAAATTGCCTACAAAGCCGTCAGCATCCGACTGTAAATTAACCGGAAAATAGCGATCTTCTCCAAGTGGCATATTGGTCGGCTGACTCGGCACTAATGACACTGGAATATCTCCAGGTTCATAGGCAACGGTTATGTCGTCAATTAAATTCGGACCCGTAAGACCCGTCACAATCCAACTGCCGTCTGGCTTGGTCACTGCCGTTGTTAAAAGGGATTCAAAGGGACCGTAGATATACACCGTTACTCCACCAATTGGCGCTTCACCCGCGTCGTAAAATCCGTCGCTGTCCACATCGGTCCATACAAACCCAGACAATACGCCTTCGCCAGTGTCTGGCTCATAGCCAATATCAACACTCCTAATCTTCTCCCCTTTTGAAAGTGCCACCGCGGCTGGATCTACAGTCAGTGTTAAATCGGCTGGAACAGTCGTCGAGTCAGCGTCAACTTTATAGGTGGCCGCAGGCAAATCATCAAATACGTATTCACCACGTGCGTCTGTAATGGTTTGCTTCACGAACTCAGGATCGCTTGGATCGCACGGTGCGCTCACAATCGGCGCTCGGCACAAGTACAAAGTAACCTCCGACAAATTAGTCTCTTTCTCGTCGGCTAACCCATTTGTTACCGCTTCATCAATCCACACTTCGCCACTAATCGAGCCTGCTTCTTCGTCTTTAATATAACCAAAGTCTACATCCGTAACGGGAGCGCCCGTTACTTCCACGCTTAAAGTACCTAGACCACTGGTGCTGTCATAACCAGCCACGATGCCGTCATCGTCGGTAACCTCAACCACATAGTCACCATCGACCACTCCATTAAACGTGTAATCACCCGATGAGTCAGACGTGGTAGTAGCGAGCACACTGCCCACAACCCGCCCGTCGTCGGTTGAGGTAATCGCATTATCACCATTAATATCAAAGCGACCATCGATCACGTCAACGCCGCGAACAAAGCCATCGTCACTTCCGTTGGCAACGCCATCATTATTAAAGTCGATGCGGCCATCGATTACCGTATAGCCCGCATAAGCGCCATCGTCATTCGCGTTGATGACGCCATTACCATCAATATCTATTGATCCATCAATAAGCTCGAAGGTAGCCTTAAGCGCGAGCGTAACGCCTGCAATTCCAGACTCATCGTCGCTGTTTGCGGGAATGCCATCGTTGCCGTCCGGCTCTTCAACACCGTCTTTATCACGATCTAAGAACACTGTGCCGCTGATCGGATTAAGCGCCGAATTGCGATAGCCAAAGTTTTGATTAATGAGACTCTCGCCGAGCGGTAAGCTCACTACCGCCGAGTGATTTTGATTATTGTCGGGGTCTTTGGTATGTAAAGTATGGGTTGGTCGATTCGCAACTAAAATTTGAACCGTGTAATCCGCCGGAGGCAAATCGTTAAAGGAATAGCGACCATCCGATTCCGTAAGCGCGGTAATCGGAACACCTGCGCCATTACCTAAATCGATAAACGCTGGCGGCGTTAGAGTTACAATCACGCCGGCTATACCCGGCTCACCATTGTCTTGCAGTGCTGATGCGCCCGTAGGCCCAACCGCGTCGCTCCAAACTATGCCACTAATGGAGCCAGGACGGTTGTAGCCAAACGTTGGCGTGCCATCATCGCCCACCGTATTAAGTACTAAGGGATCCCCCGCGACCGCGGCCGCTGTAGTGATCGCACCCGCGATAAGCTGATTTCCAGCGCTCGTTGTCGCTGTGGTTTGGACCATTTTCTCTAGCGCATTATTTCGGTCAGAAACCTTAACGCTGTAATTTGAGCCCGCCGGCACGCCACTAAAACTAAAATCACCGCTCGCATTCGTCGTGGCTGTAGCTACAACATCACCCCCAGAATTGAGCAACTCCATGGTTACCCCCGCGATACCTGGTTCACCGCCGTTTTGCGTACCACTACCATCGGCATCAAACCAAACTCGATCGGTAATCGTAATGGTGCTTGGATTATCGAAACCAAAATCAATGTCCGTTACGGTGGTAACCGCATTGTTCAAAGTGATTGGTGCGCTCACAAAGCTGCCTATACTTTGTGGACCGACAGTCGGTGTAAACCCAGTTAAAACGCCGCCACTACTGGCCGTTACTGTGTAGTGAGGCCCGAACGGTATGCCAGTGAATAAATAGTCCCCGTCTGCGTTGGTAGTCGTGGTGTCAACAACTCCGCCGGCAGCATCGCGTAGTGTCAATGTTACTCCAGCAATTCCTGCTTCGCCCGGATCTTGTACGCCATCGGCATTGGCATCACTCCAAATGCGGTCGCCAATAATGCCAGTATTGTCCGTTGCCTTATATCCAAAATCTTGGTTGCTTAACGTTTGACCACTAGCCAAAACGATACTGCGTGTTGCTAGTCCAAACGGGCCATCCGTATTCACCACATTGGTCGGCAAAGTGGCCGGCTGCACTACAACGTCGTAATTACCCGGCAATAATTCACGAAACGCATAATTGCCAAACTGATCGGTTCTAACCGTTGGGCACGTGCTATTAGGTACGCAGACGCCGTCTCTTAATTCAACGCTTACGTTAGTAAGGCGCCCTTCCTCAATATCATTGATGCCATCTTTGTCTTCGTCTAACCAAACCACACCAGACACGAAGCCGCTATTTTCTAATTTGCGAGTACAAGCAGTACTGCTGTTATCTGCGTCAGATAGGTCAAGGTAGGCCGACGAGACTGTGCCCGTATTAGTAATATGGTTAATCGAACACACCACCGTTAAATCCTCATCGGTGGCCACCCCGGTATCAGTTACCGTGGTAAAGTTTGCTCCGGAAACCGAGGCATCGTCGTTTATTAAACCAATTGCCGAATTTGTACTAATGTCGACCGTGTAGTTAATAGTTACCACGCAACCCGCATTCATGGTCCACGTACCCCAAGACAAAACACTCTGCCCCAAAGCTGGATTGGTGGTCGGGGATCGCGGACAAGTCCCCGAGGTAGAAACCGAGCCAGATCTAAACGTAAAACCAGCGGGTAAAGTATTGCTGGCTGTTACATTGGTCGCCGCAATGCTGGGACTTGTATTGGATATAACCAGACGATAATCCGCCGTACTCGGCGGCATCACCGAACCAACCGTAAGTGTTGTTAGGTTCGCGGTGATGGTGGGGCTCTGCGGTGCACGAAAGACAAAGGTAGTGGCAATCCATTGATCATTGTCGCCGCCTGTGAAAACGGCCGTACCGGTAGTGGTTGGAGCCGCTAACGGTTTTTGTGCTTCGCTAATGGTTAAAGAATTTCGATCAGCAGTTGACACGGTATCAAGCCGCTCGAATACAGGCGACGAGATATTGTTATTATTGCGCCAGCTCACCCCCCTCAGAACCATGGTATTAACGTTGGACCCCGTGCTAATTGAGGGGGCAGTCGCCGTAACGCTGTCGCCAGTAGAAGCATTAAATCCAACAAAAGGTGCCACTGTGTCGATGCCGCGATACGCACTAACAGAGCCTACAACACCATCGTCATTCGCAAAGTTAAAGGTATAACTTCCAGATGCTACATCGCCAGGGGTTGCCACCTTCCAGAACACGGCTAAAAAGGTTGCGCCATTATATTGTTCATACTGTTTGGTCCAACCCGCTGGGCCAGTGATACCCGTTTTATTCCTGCGCGCAACAATATAAGCAACCAACATGTCGTCCACTAGTGTTCCAGTGGGCCGATTAATTGACATAGACCCAGAGTTGTCCACGTTGGCTATATTCGTGTCGACGTGAGTAACCTGCGCCGAAACCGAAAAAGCAGTGAGCAGCAATAGGCCAGCTATAAGCAGCTTTATTAAACTAGTGCTCATTGAGGACAAGAGTCGATGTTTATTAATTCGCCACCCAATGTGGGTTGACCCAAGTGCGTTCTTCAAAACGCCATAGCCGTGCTTGGTTATCACTTAATTCACCCTTGTAGTTACAACCACCGTTCTGGTGCCCGCTATGGGTATATCACCCATAT
>CAYGNS010000056.1:0-8969 GCA_964351295.1 uncultured Gammaproteobacteria bacterium | reverse complement strand
CGTTTGAAGAAATGTCGGATCGCTATGGCAATGTGCAAGAGCGCTACGAAGATATCAATGTCGAGAGCCAAAAAAAGATTGCTGAGTTAATTGAACGCGGCAAGGCGATGCAAGATGAATTTGAAGAGTCGGTCTCGAAAGGCAAGAGCTCGCTAGAGGAACGTATGGAAGAGTTCAAAGAGCGTTTTGGCGGTGGACTCAATTCTTTTATGGACATCCCTAGTCGCTTGCGCGACGCGGCGGAGAGCATCGAAGAGTTCAGTCGACGTATGCGTAAAAAAGACGACTAATTCAAAGCTTTAATCCGTAATGAGCAAAAGGCTCGGCACCCTCAGGTGTCGAGCCTTTTTTGTTTAGCAGCGTTGCGCCCTGTACGCCTTGTGGGAGCATCGTGGAGTGCCGTTAGTGTGTTGCATTTAAAGCGAATATTGCCCGTGAACTCATACGCTCACCAAGTTGTACTATACTTTCTAGCGTCGGGTGGGGGATAACAAAGAGGATTTCTAATGCCGAGCATATTAAAGCAAGTAGCAAGTCTTTCGGTTGTGTTGCTGTTGCTCTTCCCCAATGCTCCGTTCGCGCAAACATGGAACCCTAACATTGGTTGGAAAGATAGTTACGCGGTTGGCGGCAAATGCTACTGCGACAGCAATGGCTATGACCATAATTTAGATTCAAAGTTTGCGGATACGCCAATAGGCCCGCAAAACGTGGTGGATATCTGCGAGGCAATCGAGCAAGTACTTGGGGATGGTCCAGTCAACGGACGCATACCCTACAACGATATTCAATGCGGCAATGGCCCACCGAATGACGCACCAGACGAGGTAGGCTGCCCAGGGCGGGTAGATATTGGACCTGAGGGTTGCGATCAAATTGGCCCAGAGTGGGACTTAGCGACCGTGTATGAGAATCTGCCAAACATCGGTACAGAGCTCGACTCCAGCAATTGGGCCTTGTCAGCGAGCCATAATAATGAAGAAGTTGGTTTAATGGTGGATCAATCATTAGCTACCCGATGGGCTACTCGTACCCAGCAAGCGAACGGGCAAAATATTGTTGTTGACCTGCGCAATCCGCTTTCTTTTAACCGTATTGAGTTAAACGCGGCCAGCAACCCTAATGACTATCCGCGCGCGTATTCAGTATTCGTTTCAGCCAATGGTTCCAATTGGGGCTCAGCGGTTGTAAGTGGTAATGGCGATCAAGCGCGAACAATCATAGAGCTTCCAGAGCAGTCAGCGCGCTATATTAGGATTACGCAGACGGGGAGTGATGATTTTTACTGGTGGTCGATTCATGAACTAAAAATATTCGGCACCAGTGAGTCGCAAACGAATACTCCAACCACCATCGTGCCGGCGGTGGACTTAATTCTGTAAGCTTTACTTTAAGGGCATGGCGTGGTGACCATGCAGGTGTGAACACAGCACCTTCTTACTTTAACTAAGCAGCAAACTTAACCATAAGTCGTTACAAATAAAAAGGCTCGGCACCGAAAGGTGTCGAGCCTTTATTACTTTCTAAATCCGTAGAAAGTCTCGTTGAAGGTCTTCTTTATGATGTACGTTTGCTACCGAGCGCTTTGTCGTTAAGACGCTTTTGCTGGCGAATCTGCCGCTCCGTCGTCGAGCGCTGAGTCAGGCATGCTGTCGCTGACTAATTTGAGTCGCTCTGCGGGCTTTCTTTTGCCCGCGATGCCGCCATTCAAGGCATTTCTCCACAAACTCTTGTCTAAGCTGTTCACTAGTCGCTGAAGCGTGCTGCTCACGTGGGTTTGTACGCGAATTCGCTCTATGTGTGGCCAAGCAGAGCGTTCGCCTTCGTGCATCAGTTCAATAATCTCTTGAGTTGAGCGGGTCGACAGTGCCGTGGTTGGGTTGAGGATGCGTTGTGCTGGCAAAATATTGATATCCCCCGTATAGGTTTGCGATACTAACGAGATATAGCCGTTGATAATTTTACTCAGGGGCGAGGCGTCATTGAGTGGTCGCTGCAACAAATGTGAGGCTGCTAATCCCCACTGTTTGAAAGTGTCTAAGCTCGTTTGTGTGATGGTGGCAATTACACCATCCCCGCCACGTTCGGCACGAATAAAAGGTAAAACCAACGGGTTGGTTTGACTCACGATATTGTGGTTTACGCCGTACAGTCGCGCCAAGCGCTTCATAGGCAGGTCATCACTTAGCGAACCGTCCACCCATTTGCGGGTTGGCAGATATGGCACGCGTTCGCCTTTTACGTTGCGCGCGGCTAGAGTGACTGGATTAAACAAGCCAGGAATGCAACTTGAGGCCAAGACGGCCTCGCGCACCATAACATTGGGAGTGGTTACGGCGTTCAACAATCGGGACTTTTGGTGCTTTTCGGCCGGGGCAATCGAGATGTTGATTTTTAAGCCGGATAGGGCATAAGCCTCAGCAAAGGTGATGTCCGGAATTAATGATGCGATGATTTTTTGTAATCCCCGATCTGCAATACTCGTTCGCTTGCTGGGCGTTAAGCGACTGAGTAAGGAGTCGATTTCGCCGTCGAACGATAAATATTCAGGATCAAATATTTCAGGAATATCTTCGCGTTTACGCGTGCCGATCACCGCCGCAACAATGGCACCGCCGCTTGCTCCAGAGATTACGTCGGGAATGAGGTCTTGCTCCCACAGTGCTTTGAGTACGCCCACATGAAAAAACAGATAGGTTCCAGCACCGCTCAACATCAGTGCGGACTGGCCGTAGCAAAGGTTGGCACGATGAAAAAAGTCGATCTTTTCCAACATCGTAATACCCTTAGCACGCGGTTGCGCAAGGTGCTCTAGGGCTTCTGCAACTTCATTGGTGTATTCAACAATTAGGTCTTTAGTGCCAAACGCTGCTTCGCGGTAAAGACTCGAGCGCCCCATGCCACCGAGGTTGCCGTGGATTCCCTCGTTTAAAGTGAACAATAGTGCGGCGTTGTCATTCGCTTCGCGAAAGGTGCGCAGCGTGTCTAAACGATTGCGAATCGATTTGTAATCGTACAAGTCACATTTTTCTTGCGACTTCCACTTGTCCATTCCTGTGCGCACATCATACTGAATGGCGTATTCACTCCACTCTTTGTAGGACTCGGCCTCGGCCATTTTACGTTTTAAGACTCTCGACATTTTGCTTACTCGGTTGGGGTCATTTACGCTAATACCTTGCAATCGTGCGTACCTAGAAATGGTTGCAGTGCTGCATTACTCGGTACGCATTCTGTGTTTCATATCGGGTATTAACACAGAGGCAGATTGCAAACTCTTCTATAAGTTTAAATCAAGCGCATGCTCTGATCGCCTAATTTTACGCAAAATTCCGTAAATATTGGACATTTCATCTAGTTAAGCAACAATCGTCTAGAAACCCCTGCCGAGTGACGCGGTGGTCGAGTTAATTGAGTTCCGCTAACATTTCCTTTTGATATGGCACCAATTCCTCGTAGCGGTTTTGGGCTACTTTTTGTGCCCAGTGGGGGTTTGCAATTAATGCACGACCCACGGCCACTAGGTCAAACTCATCGTTGGCCAAGCGCTCGTGCAGCTCATCGAGACTCGCAATGCCCGCTTCGCTAAATTCACCTTTGCTGGAGCCTGAAATAAAGTCTGAATCTAGGCTAACACTGCCAACCGTCATGCTTGGTTTGCCTGTGATCTTTTTGCACCATCCCGCTAGATTAAGATTGCTACCATCAAACTCTGGTTCCCAGAAGCGGCGCTGTGAGGCATGAAAAATATCCACACCCGCGTTTGACAATGGCATTAAAAATGCCTCGAGCTCTTGCGGGTTGGCGGCTAAACGTGCTCCGTACTCTTGTTGCTTCCATTGCGAGAAGCGTAAGATGATTGGAAAATCATCGCTCACTTCTTTGCGCATTGCTTCAATCACTTCAAGAGCAAAACGCTGACGTTTACTGGGCGAACCGCCGTATTCGTCGTCGCGTACGTTAGTGCCTTCCCAAAAAAATTGATCAATCAGATAACCGTGTGCCCCGTGAATTTCCAATGCGTCGCAGCCTAGTGCTTGCGCGTTTTTAGCAGCACGACCATACGCAGCCACCGTTTCTTTAATGTCGGCTTTAGTCATTGCATGGCCGACCACTTTACCCGGTACGGCCATCCCCGATGGGCTGTACCCCGGAGTATCTCCGCCTGGTTCGATGCCCGGGCGGCGCAGTGCGCCTACATGCCAAATTTGCGGTGCAATTTTCCCGCCCTCTAGGTGTACCGCGTTAATCACACGCTGCCAACCTGCCAAGGCTTCATCACCGTCAAAAAACGGCACGTCTGGATAGCCGCTCGCCGCTTTATGGCCGGGACAAGTGCCCTCGGTAATAATTAAAGCAACATCACCTTCGGCCCGCTTTCGGTAATACTCAACCACATTATCGCCTGGTACGTTATTGGGCGATTTATTGCGTGTCATTGGCGCCATGCAGACGCGGTTTTTTAATTTGAGTGAGCCGATTTCAAAGGGGCTTAAAAGTGTAGTCATGCTGATTTCTGTTGGTTTGATTTCGTGAGGGCAGAGTATTGTCTGTGCGAGTTCAGTCGTCAAGATTCACATCATGAGGCTGGGTGTAATCGACTGCAATGCTTTGCGAGCGAGCGTTATGTTTACGCCATTGCGCAGGCGCTAGGCCGTGCCAGCTTTTAAATGCGCGCGTAAAGTTGGCCGACTCTTGATAACCCAGAAGGTGAGCGATCTCTTCAATGCTTAGATGGGTGGCTTGTAACCAACGGGTGGCGTGTTGGTTGCGCGTGGCTTGTAACACCGCTTTATAGCTACTGCCTTGCGCCTCTAAGCGGCGTGCGAGCGTACGCGTGGAAACGGCGAGCGAGTCAGCCAAGTTAGGCAGTGAGGGCGGCGGTGATGCGTCGCGAATACCATAGAGTTCGTTGCCGACATGTTGTGCGTAGCGGGAGGCAAAGAAATGCTCAAGGTGTTGCGTTACTCGTTTTAACGAACTCAATTCAGTGTTGAGCTGAATTAAAAGATGACGACATTTTTGCAGGTTATCGAGAAAGCTTGATGCATCGCTCGTAGGACAACGCGCATCGCCCCAAGCAGTCGGAATACTGATAGCCGTCTCGCTCTGGCCATACTTACAGCGCGTTCCAAACAAGCTATCGAGCTGATCGGCGTAGACGGGAGCTCTGTGCGCAAACTGAATATGTACTTGGGAGCCAACATCGTAGGACATTACCGCTTCGATGATCGAGCGCGCGACCGATACTGATATTTCGCTGAGCCAGCGCTGTACTAATGGCGTAGTGGATTGCACCCGAGTAACGATTTTAAGCCCTGTCGGGTCTTCGTGAAACGTGGTTGTAAAGAGTGTGCTGCGAATGGCGCTAAACTGCACGATTATGTTGAGTGCCGTTCGAAGATCTGGCGCTGATAACGCGGCAAACCCCAAGGGCCCATGACTCGTAAAGTAGAGTTGTTTGTCAAACTGCAAGGCGATGCTGCTTACTCCGGCACGCTCTAGCGCAGGAAAAAGTCGCTCAATTAATTCGCCATCAACGTAATCTGCCGCCAGCGCCTGGTCAGACAGTTCGGTAAAATGCGGGCGAATTTGCGCACTTAAACCAGGATCGGCTGCTAGGATCAGTTTGATATAGGCTGTCGCGAATTGATGCTTGGCTGGCATAGCTAGTGAGCCGAATAAATGGGCATTGGATTTAATATGGTATGTTTGGCAATTAATGACAACTAAATAGTCATTTTTTGCAATTTAAAGCGTTAATGGCTTGGTTTACTATGAGCCAATACCAAAGGAGCTTCGCTATGTATACTGTTATAGATCCCGTAAAGGGACGTATTGAATTTGCCGATCGTAAACGCTATCTGTGGATTGCGTCGGTGTTGTTGCCGCTGATTCCCGTCGTAGTGATTTGGGGCTACTACCAGGTTAATTCGCCTTGGATGCTATTGGCACCCTTGCTCATCACGTTTGGGTTGATTCCAATCTTAGACCATTTCATGGGTACGGATAAAACCAACCCTCCCGAAGAGATTGTGCCGCAGCTGGATGCTGACCCCTATTATAAGAACCTACTCAAAGCGAGCATCCCACTGCATTTTATTGTGCTGATCATCAGCGCTTGGTTTGTAGGTGTTGAACCGCTGCCCGTGTGGGCCATAGTCAGTTTTGCGATTGTGGCGGGAATGTACAGTGGATCCTGTATTAATACCGCGCATGAAATTGGTCACAAAAACTCCAAAGCAGATCGTTTGTGGGCGCGCATTAGTTTGGCGGTGTGTGGTTATGGCCACTTTTGTATCGAGCACAACCTAGGCCATCACCGCGACGTTTCTACTCCTGAAGATCCTGCGAGTTCGCGCATGGGCGAAAACATCTATGCGTTTGCACTACGCGAAGTACCCGGTGCCGCGTTGCGGGGCTGGAATGCAGAGCGCGACCGCTTGGCCAAGAAAGGGTTTGGGTTTTGGTCGCCGCATAACCATATTTTGCAATCCTATGGACTCACCTTATTGGTGCAGGGTAGCTTGGTAATCGCGTTTGGCTGGCCTGTGTTGCTGTTTTTGCTTGTGCACAATTTTATGGCCTGGATGCAATTAACGTCGGCGAATTATATTGAGCATTATGGATTGCTAAGGGAGCGTAAAGAGAATGGTAAATACGAGCGCTGCCAGCCACACCATTCCTGGAACACCAATCACTTGTTCAGCAACTTAATGTTGTTTCAATTGGAACGACATTCAGATCACCATGCCAACCCCTCACGGCCTTATCAGAGTTTGCGTAGCTTCGAAAATTTACCCGAATTGCCCGCGGGCTATTTCACGATGTACTTTATCGCCTACTTCCCTCCGCTGTGGTTCAAAGTAATGGATCAGAGGCTCGTGGATTTGCCGCACATTAAAGGCGATTTCTCGCGCATTAATACGCACCCTAAGTATGCCGCGGCATTGCAGGAGCGCTACGGCTATGAGGGCTCGCATTAGCATTTATTGATTAGGGGTGGAATTATAGAAACACCATTGCCAGAGCTTGCTTTGCAGGGTTTATATCGAGTGCAAACGATAGAATTGCAGCCTGTGATGGCACAGCTTTTAACTGAATTCACGGAAGTTTTTGCGGCGCGCTAATCGTCTTGTTGGCATTGGCTTAAATAGCCACGCCAAACAGCGCGCCCACTCCTGCCGTTAAGGCCATCGCGGCCACGCCCCAAAACGTGACACGTAGCGTTGCGGTGCCCAACGGCGCGCCACCGGCTTTGGCTGAAACCGCGCCTAACAAAGCCAGACACACTATGGAGCCGCCCGCAACGGCGGGCATGAGCGTAGTAGTTGGAGACATTGCAACGATTACGAGGGGTAACGCCGCTCCAATCGAGAAAGCAGAGGCAGACGCGAAAGCGGCCGATAATGGCTGAGCGGTGGAGAGTGACGATATGCCTAGCTCATCTCGCGCATGCGCACCGAGTGCATCGTGTTCTGTGAGTTGCTGAGCAACTTGCTTCGCCAGCGTAGGTTCGAGTCCGCGTTTGACATAAATGGCGGTAAGTTCGGCTAGTTCCTCTTTGGGCGTAGTTGCTAATTCATGGCGTTCCTTTGCGAGGTCGGCGCGCTCTGTGTCAGCTTGCGAACTGACCGACACGTATTCGCCGGCAGCCATTGACATAGCACCGGCTACCAGTCCCGCCACTCCCGCTACCAAAATTGTTTTGGCATCGGCCCCCGCCGCTGCCACGCCTAGCACTAAACTCGCGGTTGAGACGATGCCGTCATTTGCGCCCAACACTGATGCGCGGAGGAGTCCGATTCGATTGGTTCTATGCCGTTCAGCGTGGTGCATAAGTGTTTCTGATCTGTGATTAGTGCGGATGGTATGTCGAGTATCTCAACGCACTTGTTTCAATGTGGATGCCTGAGTATACGCTTGATGGGCACTGTCTAAACGTCCAACTAATTATTTTCCGAGAACTTAGCGAATACCTGTGCTTCGGTCATGGTTTCAGTCGTGTTGGTAAAGTCGTAATAGTCTGGCTTGTGATCAATGAAAATTTGGCTGTGCATGGTAAGCCCAGAATCATTTGTTAACAGCCCAACGGGCACAATGTATTCGTTGCTCTCGAGCAGGTGGTAGAACAAGTGCGTTCCGCATGTGGGGCAAAATCCGCGCTCAGCCCACTCCGAAGATGCGTAGGTAACGGGTGCAACTTTGCCTTTGAACTCCACCGCTGAACCACAATGTACCGCGAGTAAGGGACCACCGCCCCACCGTCTACACATACGGCAATGGCAAACTTCCACTTTATTTTGATCTGCGGACGTTAGTTCGATTGCGCCGCATAGACATGCACCCTTCATAACATAGGCCTCTGTTTTCATTGGTTTAGATTTTGATGACGCCATTGATCGCCCATTTACAATATGGTTACACTCGATCGTCAGCTGGGCGAGAATTGCGCTTTTCTCGTCTAGTAGTCTACCTAAAATTTGCCTAATAATAGTAACGACCAACGCATCAAAGTTTGAAGTTCAGGTTCAGAGTGTTCCTCAGTTGAATACACCGTATGCGGAAAGAGCCTTTACAAGCTCCATCTATATCGGTATATCTTACGCAAATGGCTACGGTGAAACCTACCTGCTCCGCAGGCAACATCCAGTTGTAGAGCTGTCTTAAGCCAAAATTTTTAGGAGACTCTAAATGCGCAATACCGCAATTAAATGGGGACCACGGTTAGTTTTACCCATGATTGGTCTAGCCATTTTGATTCTATTGGTTTTTTCGATCGTTCGATATTTAGACATTGTGAGTTTAGGTGCGCTTTCGAGTGAGGCACAATATGGTCCACCACCTGCCTTTTCCGAACGATATCTGGACCACCCTGTATTAAGTGTTTTGCACATTGGGGTGGGGCTCTTATTTGTGCTTTTTGCGCCCTTACAATTCAATCGAACGTTTCGCAGTAAGCACTTGAA
>CAYGNS010000055.1:0-9091 GCA_964351295.1 uncultured Gammaproteobacteria bacterium | reverse complement strand
GCACAGCTAAAGTGCTGCATGTGGGTACGCCCAAGCTTGCGGTTATGTCTGAGCTCAAGCGTATGTTCAACATGCGTTTGCAGCTAATAGAGCTCAATGCCAGTGAATTTGAAGAGCAACTGCGTAATGTCTATGACAAAGGTGGCAGTCAAGCCACCCAGCTCATGGACGACATGGATGAGGGGCTAGACCTTGAGCGGTTGACCGAACAGCTACCTCAAACCACCGATCTTTTAGAAGCAGACGATAACGCACCGATTATTCGCTTGATCAACGCCTTATTGACGCAAGCCATTCGCGAAAATGCGTCCGATATTCATGTGGAGGCGTTCGAAGAGGAGTCCATTATTCGCTTTAGGGTCGATGGCGTATTGCGCGATATTGTGTCGCCGCGCCGCGAATTGCACGGAGCGTTGGTCTCGCGCATTAAGGTTATGTCAAAGCTCGATATTGCCGAGAAACGATTGCCGCAAGATGGGCGCATCTCGTTGCGGGTAGCCGAGCATCCGGTCGATGTGCGGGTATCAACACTACCTACCCAGCATGGCGAGCGCGTAGTATTACGACTATTAGACAAACAAAGCGCCCGTTTGAACTTAGAAGTGCTCGGTATGCCCAAAGACATCTTGGAGCGCTTTGAAGTGATGATCAATAAGCCCAACGGTATTCTGTTGGTCACCGGCCCCACAGGCTCGGGTAAAACCACTACCTTGTATTCGGGCTTGCATCGCTTAGACCGTAAGCGCCTCAACATTTTAACGGTAGAAGATCCCGTGGAATATGACTTAGATGGCGTGGGTCAAACCCAGATGAATTCTAAAATAGGGCTCACTTTTGCCAGTGGATTACGATCGATCTTGCGACAAGATCCCGATGTGGTGCTGGTGGGTGAGATTCGTGATCTAGAAACAGCCGAAATTGCGGTGCAGGCCAGCTTAACGGGCCATTTGGTGCTTTCCACTCTGCATACCAATACCGCGGTTGGCGCGGTGACGCGTTTAGTGGATATGGGTGTTGAACCGTTTTTGATTGCGTCTAGTTTGGTAGGAGTGCTAGCGCAGCGCTTAGTGCGCCGCTTATGTCCAGATTGCAAACAAGGACATACACCTACGGATTTAGAGCTGCAAACATTGGGACTAGAATCAGGCGAAGGCATCACTTTATACAGACCAGTGGGTTGTACAGTGTGCGAACAACGTGGCTATAAAGGTCGTTTGGGGATTTACGAATTGATTGAAATGAATGAGCCCATGCGCCGCTTGATTCACGATCAAGGTTCCGAAGATGACCTTACTAAAGTTGCGCGCGCTACCAGTAAAAGTTTGATGCAGAACGGATTTATACGCGTACTGGAGGGGCAGACGACCCTTGACGAAGTATTTAGAGTAACGCAAGCCTAGTCGTTTAGTCGCCACTTAGGCATTGATTTTAGCAACACCGCAGGCAAGATTCGCTCATGGCAGCATACGAATACCAAGCGCTCAACGCGAAAGGTAAAACCATTAAAGGGATTACCTCAGGTGACCATGTTAAAGGGGTTAGGGCTGAGCTTCGTGCTCAAGGTTTAGTGCCGCTACAGGTTAAGCCCGTTGCCGAATCGCAAGGGAACACGGTTGACAAGCTCGGCCTTAAAGTTCGGCGGCTGCGCATTAAGCGCAACGAACTGTCGATCCTCACGCGGCAAATGGCCACGCTGTTAGAGTCGGGGATGACGGTGGAGGAGACGCTCGGTGCGTTGATCAAGCAGTCTGAGGGGCATCGTGTTAAATCGGTAGTCTCCGATGTGCGCTCGTTAATTACCGAAGGCTATTCACTGTCGGACGCCGTTGCCCTTTATCCCCAAAGTTTTCCCGAAATCTATCGCGCCTCCATCTCGGCGGGTGAGCAATCAGGCACGCTCGGGCGGGTGTTAGATCGATTGGCTGACTATTTGGAAGACAGCTATTCCATGCAACAAAAAATCAGTCAAGCGGTGGTCTACCCGATCTTTTTGTTTGTGGTGTGCGGCATGATTTTAGTTGCCCTAATTACTATGGTCGTGCCTAAAGTGGTTACGGTGTATCAAGATACTGGCCAAGAGTTACCCTGGTTGACCATTATGGTGATTAATATGTCGGATTTTTTGGTGGCGTATGGGCTTTGGTTAGGACTCGGCATCGTGGCGTTAGTGTTCGCATTACGCACTATTTTTGCCAAGCCTGGCCCTAAATTCTGGTTACACTCTTTGTATTTACGCACCTTTGGAATTAAGAAGATGGTGCAGAATATCGACTCGGCGCGTATGTCGCGCACTTTATCCATTATGGTGGGTTCTGGGGTGCCTATTCTGGCCTCTATGCGCGCGAGCGAAGCGGTGATGAATAATGTGGTTTTACAGCAGGATTTAAATTTTGCGGCGCAAGAAGTAGGCCAAGGGATATCAATTGGGCGAGCGTTGGAGCGAGGTGGGCATTTTCCGCCATTATTGGTGCATATGGTGGCCAGCGGCGAAAACAGTGGTCGCCTAGATCACATGTTGGACAAAGCCGCGACGGCAACCGAAAATGAAATGCAAACGCGTATCTCCATGATGGTAAGCTTACTCGGGCCCTTAATGATTTTGGTGATGGGCATGCTCGTATTTCTAATTGTGTTAGCCATTTTGATACCGATTTTTAATATTCAGCAAATGATCGCTATTTAACGTGACACTTGCACGCGCGCTTGCCTAACCCTAAGCGAGCGCTCTCACTTAATACAGACAACGGTTTGCAAAACATGCCAATGAAAACACTCAATACGCTCAATCAAAGTCAAATAAAACCAGGCGCGGCCGTGCTTTCTGCGCCTTGCACCCAGCGTAGCCAACGTGGCTTTACGCTGATCGAAATCATGGTGGTGGTTATTATCATCGGGTTGCTCGCAACCTTGATTGTGCCCAATATTATCGGTCAACAAGAGAAGGCTTTAGAGATAAAGGCCAAGGCCGATGTGCGGGCTATTTCAACGCAATTGTCGATGTACAAACTAGACAATTTTAGCTATCCGTCGACCTCTCAAGGTCTGCAAGCGCTAGTCACCAATCCTGGTAAAAAGACGTGGCGGCAGTATTTGGATAAAGTGCCCCTTGACCCATGGCAGAACCCTTACCAATACGCCTACCCTGGTAGCAAAAACCCCAACTCATACGATGTTTGGAGTTATGGTGGTGACGGCGCTCCGGGCGGCGAAGGTCATGCGGCGGATATTGGCAACTGGGACGCGCAGTAGCCCCAAATGGATTGTTAGGCTAGGGGATTTAGATCGGATAATCGATTGAAGTTCTCGAAGCGCTCTGCGCAATCACTAAAGTCAACTTGTTGGGTTACCACCTGCGTGAACCAGTCACGCAGCGCTAAGTTGCCTTGTGCATAAAACTCAAGCAAATTATCCCACACACCTGCACTAATCATACAGTGCAGCGACTGCACTCGTGTGCCGTCAAATACTACACTTACATCCGCTGAGTCGTTCGCCAGCTCATCCCTAAGCCTAATGGCAAGGTCACTTGGCAGTGTGGGCGTGTCACACGGCGTGATAAGCAAGGCCGTGTTCGCAGTGATGTCAGCTGGGCGCTGCTGTAAAAATTGCATGGCGGCACAAATGCCCGCTAGGGGGCCGTGGTATGTTGCTTCGCCCTTATTGCCTGGTGAGTCGCTGATCACCTGAGCCAACTGCTGATACTTTGCGCGGTTGCGATTGGCGCTGATCAGCACCTCGCAGACCTGTGGTGCGAGTCGGTCAAATACATGTTTGATTAGAGCTTGTTCACGCCACATAACCCAGCCTTTATCTTGCCCACCCATGCGCGCACCTTGCCCGCCCGCTAGAATGAGCCCAATGGTTCTAGGTATAGGTTTAGTCGTGTTCATAATATTCAGTGGCTTAGGCCTTCTGCGCTATCTATGAGAACAAGTGCCACGCGATACGAGGCGATACGCGCTCAGCAAATTCATTTTTGTATACGCTGTGCTCGCGATACTATAGCATTGTGCCTGCGCTGCGAAGGCGCGTGTCTAACTATAAAATGTTGAGGGAGTTTCTATGACAACGGTATTGTTTGCGCCTGCTGTGGTGCTACTGCTCATTACTTTTTTGGTGTGGTTGTTAATGTTTATACGTCGCACTAGCGAAGCTCGAGCAAAACAACTTGACCCGCAACAACTCGCAACACCTGAGCAGTTGAGTGTGGCATTCAGCGATAAAACCATGGCCGCTGGTAACTGTTTTAAAAACTTAACCGAAATGCCGATGGTGTTTTATGTAGTCTGCATTTTTATAACGCTGGCAGGTCAGGTTGACGCTTTGTACGTAAACCTAGCATGGGGGTTTGTGGCGTTGCGCGCCGTACAGGCGTGTGTGCACTGTACATATAACCGGGTTATGCATCGCTTTATAGCGTATTTGGTGGGTGCAATTCTTGTATGGACTATGGTGTTTAGATTTGCTCTAGCTGTGCTGTAATTTCCGTCTTTAACGCTTGCCACGCGCGCTGTATGCGTTGCTCAGAAATGCTATAACGCGTTTTAAGGTGTTGTGCGAACAGTGATACGCGCCACTCTTCGAGCATCCACGCAAAGTCCGCCAGAGCCGGCAACGTGAGGTATGCAAAGGGAAGCTGTTCCGCTTCCTTGAGCAAACCTAGAGCGCTTAGAGGTGCGCACAGATTCGTTACCGCGGTGGCGAGCCGCGTTTGCCATTCCTGCAGTGTGCTAATGGCTTCGCCCATAGTCAGGGCTTGCTCTTCAATACGAGCTAGGCGATGCTCAATCGCTTTGAATAGGCGTGGATATTGTTGTAGATCACTGGGGAGTGAAAGTGCTATCCGCACCGGATCGCACAAGCGATAAAGTTGAGCTTTCATGTCTTCAATCGCTAGGTCAACCGCGATCGTATCGGCTTTAGCATGGTTAAGTGCGCTGAGTAGCTGCACCTGCAGCTGATCAATTGTGTGGAGTTGCGTGGCAATCGCCAGCGCGGTGCTGCTTAAAGATTCGCTCGCAAGACGTGTTAATTGGCTGAATTCCGCGTGGCTAACGGGCTCCGCACAGTTCTGGGTATTTGCCCGAATTGCCATGCAAATCGCTAATTGGATGCGTGACTCTTGGTTTAAGTTAGTGCTTTTCGCCCTTACGTTGAGATTCCCGCCCTTTGATGGACGCGGCCGTGCAGTGGAACCGCCTGTACCCGTTTCCAGTTTCAACGCTTTTAGCTGTGCCGCCATGCTGCTCGCAGACGCGGCTGGTTGTGTATTGTTTGCAGGCGGTGTTGTTCGGTGCGGCCGTTTGTTGGCCTCGGTTTCACCGCGTATTCGTTGCTCCACTTCTTTAAATAAGCGACTTACTATACTGCTTTGAGTAGTGCTAAGTTCCTTTAGTACGAGCATAGAGAGTGACTGCCGATTGTGATAGCGAGCAACCGAAGCCGATTCGCTCAACACTAAGTTAATGCTGCCGTCTTCCTGCAATTGGTGCATCGGGTAGGCCACCACAGTCATGCCTTGATGTCGATATTGCACCGCTTCGAGGCCTAGTGTTGCTGGCCAAGTGCTGACATCGGTTTGCTCGAATTGCCGTCGTTCGGGCGCGCTAGCAGACTGTAAACTGGTGCTAACTGCTGTGGCATAGGTGCGCTTTAAATGCACTAGGTCGGACCCGGTTTCGATCAATGATCCATCCACGTCCTCAATACAATAGTGTAGGCATAGATGCGTCGTGAGCTTGGCCGGACTCCAGGCGTGGTGCGGTATTTTTGTACCGCGTGCTCGTTGTAATGCGGCGCCTAGGGCGTTGGTGAGCGGTACGTTTTGTGGCGTTAGTTTGTCGAGTACTTGCGCGACGGCTTCATTGGCCGGCGTATACGCTTGGCGAATGGGTTTGGGCAAGGTTTTTATTAGTGCAGCACATTTCTCCGCGAGCAAACCAGGCACCAGCCAGTCGCCGAGATGCAACGGCAGGGGGGCTAATAGTTCTACGGGCACATGCAAGGTTACGCCATCGGCATCATCATTCGGCGCGAAGGTATAGCTTAGTGTTAATTCTCTACCTTGTACGCTCAGAGTGTCGGGGAATTGCGTTGCAATCACTTGTTGTTCGGCCGATGTAATAAATTGCTCTGGGCTAAGGTGTAAGAGTGCATCGGTCTGCGCGGCTATCCATTTTTCTAAACTTGCTACATTTGCGCAATCCTGGGGGATTTGCTGCGCGTAAAAATCGAACAGCCAAGAGTCGCTGCGCAGCAGGCTGCGTCGACGCGTTTTAACTTCGTATTTCTCGATTTGCGTGAGCAGTTGTTGGTTGTGATGTACAAACTTTATATCGCGGCGAGTGGGCTTATGCTCACCAGCAACGAGCGCGGCCTGAATAAAGAGCGCTCGCGCCTCAGCTAGGTCAACACGCTGATACGAACATTGCTCGCCTTGTTTGAGCACCAAGCCTTTGTAGAGCGTTTTGCGTAGGGCGGTTACTTCACCGCGTTGCGCGTCGAAATGCGGATCGCTATAGCTGTATTTCAGTGCATTTTTCGCATAGATGAGGATCCAATCAGGTCGGATTACCGCCACCATGCGTGCGTACACGCGATTAGTTTCGGTTAGCTCAGAAGCAACTAACCATTTTGCTTTACTTTTTTTAAGCGTTGAGGCTTTGTTGATTGCGATGCTGCGACTGCGTGTTCCAATATATTCATCGTTAATAGTGCGATTAAGAATATTACTTATAAAACCCGCAACAACTGCGCGGTGCAATGCACCGTAGCGCTCAGAGTTGAGCTCAAGTTGCTGTTTAAATTCAGGCACCTGCTTGTCTAACGTTAAGGAATGCCACGCCAGTGGCTTTTCGGCCATGGTCGCACACAGGGTTTTAAGCTGGCGCACCAGGTCACGCCACTCAAATACTCTTTGAATTGACCAACTTTGTTGCTCGCACAATGCCCTAAACTCCTTGTTCGAGAGAGCCTGACGATGCGCTTCGATGGTTTGCCAGAGTAGCAATTGACCACAAAAATCTGATTGTGGATGTTGGGGCACGAGTCGATTCGAGGCGTTCGCGTTGTGCTCTTGCACCTCGCGCATACTTTGCGCGGCGGCGACAATAATTGCATCGAGAAAATAGGTAGACTGACGTGCCTCGACGAGCATTCGCGCTAACTGCGGATCTACCGGAAGATCACTCATCAAGCGTCCGGTGGGTGTCAGGTTCTTGACTTTGTCGATGGCGTCCAGTTCTTGTAATTGCTTTAGCCCATCGTTTAACAGTCTCGGGTCGGGCTTGTCGAGAAAGTCAAACCGTTTGGGGTCTTTGATGCCTAATCTGAGCATTTGCAGCACCACCGACGTTAGGTTACTGCGTAAAATCTCTGCTGGAGTAAATGCCTCGCGTGCGACAAAGTTCTTCTGTGAATAAAGCCGAAAACACACACCGTTGCGTACGCGCCCGCAGCGCCCCATACGTTGGTTCGCGCTGGCTTGGGAAATTTCGGCGATGGGAAGCTTCTGTACTTTAGCCCTGAAGTTGTACTGCGAGACGCGCGCAAAGCCCGGGTCGATTACATAGGCAATTCCAGGCACTGTGATGGATGTTTCGGCAACATTGGTTGCTAGCACCACTTTACGGTACTGACTGGGTCTGAATACTTTGTTTTGTTCTGTTACGCTTAACCGCGCATACAGTGGTAATACATCTAAAGCCAGGTTGAGCTCGCGCACCGCGCGTGCAGCCGCACGAATTTCGCGCTCGCCGGCGCAGAACACCAATATGTCGCCAGAAGTTTTGAAGTGCCCCCGCGCCTCATCCCGCACAATCATCGCGACCGTCGAGGCGATCTGCGTTTCTAAGTTGGCGGTGGTGTCGGCGGCTGGAGGATCTTCGCTTAGATAGTGAACCTCGACAGGGTAGGTACGCCCCGACACTTCAATAACGGGTGGAACTTGATCATCTCGCTTAAAGTATTGGGCAAACGAATTAAGATCAATGGTTGCCGACGTGATGATCAGCTTTAGATCGCTGCGCTTTTTAAGCAGTGGCTTGAGTAAACCTAAAATAAAATCGATGTTGAGACTGCGCTCGTGGGCCTCATCAATAATAATGACTTCATATCGGCTCAACCAAGGGTCGCGTTGAAACTCCGCGAGGAGTACGCCATCCGTCATCAGTTTGAGCTGCGTGTGCTCACCACTGAGGTCTTTAAAGCGAATTTGATAACCAACCCGTTCGCCCAACTCACACCCAATTTCCTCGGCGATGCGACTAGCTACTGTGCGTGCAGCGAGGCGCCGTGGCTGGGTGTGTGCGATGAGGCCACGGCAACCGAGCCCCGCCTCCAAACATATCTTGGGTAGTTGTGTGGTTTTGCCTGAGCCTGTGTCACCAGCGAGTATGAGCACTTGATGTTGACTAATCGCTCGCTTGATTTCATCTTTGCGCGCGCTAATAGGTAGCTCTTTTGGGTACGTGAACCCAGTTGCTAAGGCGGCAAAGTTGTTGGTCAGGTGCAAAGAAGCCATCACTTTTTTCTGCAGCTCTACCACAAGCTCGGGATTTTCGTCTCTGCACGCGCGGGCGTACAGTTTGCGCAGGCGAGATTGATCTCGGCACTGAACTCGATGCAATTGCGTTGCTACGTCCTTGAGGCTATTCGCTGACACGTTTTATTAGATGCTGTATGTGCATAAGGGGCAGATTATACGTATCCATGATAAAAACACTGAAGTAGATGTCGAATTTAGCGCACGCATCTTTTATACTCTCGCGCTCAAGTTATCAGGTCTATTGGGTTAAGTTAAACCAAGTCCGGATGATGAAAGAGTTACGCGCCTGCACCTCAGTTGACAAATTCGCCAGGAGCGAATTTGAACTGCCGTAGGCAGCCTGAAAGGAGAGGCACAGGACGTGCCGAGTACAAATTCGCCGGGAGCGAATTTGAACTGCCGCAGGCAGCCCCGCTGATTTGCGGGGTGAGTCTCAGGGATGAGACGAATAATAGAGTACGGAGTGCTCTATCCGTGATGTTAAACTGGTCAGACCAGTTAAACGGCATGGGATGATGAAAGAGTTACGCGCCTGTAGCTCAGTTG
>CAYGNS010000054.1:0-9111 GCA_964351295.1 uncultured Gammaproteobacteria bacterium | reverse complement strand
TGCTTTTGCATGCTGGCTGGATCAGATCCCGCCTCAGCCTCCGACAATCACAAGGCCCCCGCCGGGTACTCGCCCGAACACAACTTAGGCAAATAACGCAATTTCTGCTCCTCATTAGCCACAGCCTGAATGACTTCGCCGACCATATTAGTCACCGAGGTCGTCACCGCCGTTGCTGCACAGGCGCGCGCAATCTCGCTAATCGCCACACTAAAAGCCACTACTCCGGCCTCCGAACCGCCATATTCACCACGCACATTGAGGCCCATAAGACCGAGGTCAGCGAGTCCTTTAAGGTTTTCGAGGAAAATAGCGCGATTCGCTTGCGGGTCATCAGCCCGATCTAACTGCGCGGCAACCGGCGCCAAACTGCTCAATGCATATCGGCGTGCCGTGTCTTGAATAAGGTTTTGCTCGTCGTTGAGTATCATGATGGTTCGGGCTAAACAGCCTGCAGGATTTGAATTAGTTAATGAATAATTATGCCGATAGTACTCGCTTTAATACATCCGCAGACCGCAAATTGGCCAGCGACCATTTTCAAGCTAGGTGCCAAGATTCGTGGGAGCATCAACGTTCCGCCACATCATAATTGCTTACAATGACCACTCGCCTGTTACAGCACGGCATCTTTAGCGGCACGAATGGCGGCGAGCGAACGTTGGACATCTTGGTCGGTAGTGCGCCAGCTGGACACACTAATGCGCACCGCGTGACGGCCCTTCCACACCGTAGGGCCAAACCAACACTCGCCCGATGCTTCTACATGGGCGCGAAGGGCGGCCAATTGCGCTTCAGTACCAATGGTGGCTACCACCTGATTAAGCACAACCTCATTTAAGACCTCAAACCCGATCTCTCGCAAGCGGTCGGCAAAGACGCGAGCGTGGTCGCAACAGCCCCGAATCATTTGTGTGAGCCCGTTGCGCCCCAAAGTGCGCAAAGCGGCCCACACTTCCACACCCCGCGCACGACGGGAAAATTCTGGCACCATATCTTTGGGGGCGATCTGACCATCGGCACGAAAATACGGGGCGGTGGTTGCCATCGCCTGATGCAATATATCGGCCTGCCGACAGATTACAATCCCGCAGTCATAAGGCGTATTAAGCCATTTGTGGCCGTCGGTGGCGAAGCTATGCGCCCGTTCCATGCCAGCAAACACATCGGCATGTTCAGGCAAAAGCTTAGCCCATAAACCAAACGCACCATCTACATGCACCCACGCACCTGCGGCGAGGGCAAGCTCAGTGATTGCGCCAATGGGGTCAATGGCGCCGCTATTCACATTACCCGCCTGTGTGCAAACAATCGTTAATGCGTCAAGCGCTGGCAATGCGTCTAAACTCATTGCTCCGTTAGCATCGGTGGGCACCCGCACCACCCGCTTTTTGCCAAACCCCAGGAGTGACAGCGCTTTCTCCACGGTCACGTGGACTTCCTCAGAAACGACTACCGTGATCTCTGGCGCACCATATAAGCCATCATTTTCTACATTCCAACCTGCCCGCGTTAACAACGCCGTGCGCGCGGCAGCGAGCGCGGTGAAGTTGGCCATGGTTGCACCTGTGGTCATACCTACACCACTATCAAACGGTAAGCCAAACAGTTCTAGCAACCAGCGCCCTGCGACCGCTTCTAATTTAACACCCACGGGCGAATTCATCTCCGATGAAGGGCTTTGATCCCAAGCGCCCGCCAACCAATTAGCACCCATCGTCACGGGCAAAACTCCACCCACCACAAAACCAAAATAACGCCCCCCAGTGGTCACGGCCGTGGCAGGGCTGCCCGCTTGATGCATCAGTCGTAAAGTAGTTTGGGCAGGTTGACCATCCGCATGCAAGGGTTCGTCAAAGAGACTAAGGTTGGCGCGCGCACCAATGCTTGGAAATACCGGCATCTCGGGCACTGTAGCGAGATACTCGTTGGCGTACTGTGCCGCCTGTTCTAATGCGGCTTTATAGGTCTGGTCCATTTGTTGGCCTCGTTGGCTTACTACCTAAAACACGCTCGGTAAAGGCGCTTTATCCACCCGACACTGACAATACGGTTGCGAATGCGCCAGGTGAGCGAGCGCTCGATGCGCCGCAATCGTTTGCCTAGCACCTGATTCACCAAGCTAAGTTTAGCCAATTTTTGATTGGCCGTTTCAAGGGTGCTAGCAAGCTCTGATCGAAGTTGTTGTGCATCGGTCTGTAAGGATTCATTCTCGCGCCGTAACTCGCTACCCATGTTTTTAAAGCGTGCTATTTCAGTATTTAGACCTTGCGCTTCTTCCTCGAGCAATTGCACTCGCGATGTATATTTGCCGATTTGCTGATTAAGTCGCGCAAATTGATCTTTGGAGAAATCCCCATGTAATGGCCCATGGCGCAAGTAAGCAGACACCGCCCTTGCTTCTTGTTCAACGGCATCTGGCGCATACCCATCGCGTTGCCCATGTGCCTCGATGGCTGCGCGATATTCCAACTCAAGCTTTTCAATGGCAAGATCAATTCCAATGTCGGCGCGGACCATGTCAGTGACCGCGCTAGTATCGGTCGCGTTGTACCGCTCAAGTTGCTCAGCAACCGCTTCAACCGTAACCTTGTTCCGCAGCAAACGGAGCCCAAAATTGTAATCGCGAAAATGCTTAAGCGAGTCGGTCGAGACCATTTCTCCTATCCCGGCCGCATCACACGCGATAACCGCTGCCCCCACCGCGCACGCTTCGAGCGCTGCCCGACCCTTGGCAAATACGATGTCGTACTCACCCAGAACGGTTTCGGGTGTGTCAACCGCGTTACCGACTGTGGCTCCGAGCGCATCCAATTGTATTCCGGCATGCGCACATGCCGCGCGCAGGGCAGGTAAAATATTGGAGTCGTTGATGTAATTGCTGAAAGCGAGTGCTCGCTGCGCGGTGAGCGGCAATGGACGGCGTTGTTGAAACCGCGCAAGATCAACAAAATTCAGATGCACTCGTACCATAGTGTCCGGCACGCCACACTCTTCCACTAGCCGTAGCTTTACTAACTCGTCCACGGCAATGTAACGGTAAATTCGAGGGTGATTTATGGGCGCTTCTTCCGGTGGCAGCCACCCGTGACACACATATACAGCGGGCACGTGCGGATACCGCGTTAATGCAGTCATCGCTTCCAGGTGATGCTGAGCATGAATGATGTCGGGGGGTTGGTGAAGCTCGGCCAAATCGTCGACTACAACAACCGAATTCTTACGCAGTTCTTGCGCAACGTCACCCAAGTGACGGCTGTAGGCAATGGGCTGGTGACCTCTAGCCAGTAGAGCCATCGCAATATCGCGGATATAAAGCTCGCTGCCTGCGCGACTAGCAAGTGTGTTATTCGTTAACAAGATTCTCATTGGCTTCGCACCCAAGTGTCAACTTGCTCTACTAAAGGCAGAAAATGCTCTTGGTACCGCAAAACTTGATTATAAACCCCTGCTCGTACGCGATTTTCTCCATGCGCCTCATAAAATGGCTTTGCCTGAGCAAGACTCTGCAAAGAGCTGGCGATATCCAGCGGTGTCAGCACTTCCACTTTAAACGCATTCTCACCGTACAACCCAAAATCATGCTGCATCTCTTTGCTTATGGCCGTGTTGTTGACGATGGCCAGCCGCTTGCGCTGCCATTCCAAACTCGTAAGATGCAGCTCGAGAAGCCCATCGCATCCCGTCACAAGTTTATGGTCTGGCGGGCCGTGTAATGGGAAATCTAGGCACCGGATATTGGTGGTCGTACGTTTTTGCACGAGGGTGCAGGCGTTCGCTACTAGCACAGTGCAAAGATCATGCACCGGATTAAAGCCCTCGATAGAATCGCACACCACCCACTCAATAGCGAGTTTCTGTAACTCGCTGGCGAGCTGTTCAACCACACCAATGACCTTAGCACTATTGCAGCTCAAAATGGCGGTATACGCCTGATGATCGGTCCATGCCGCAGACATTGGGTTTAGCCTCGCCCCACTAGCTGATATCGTTTGTCTCGATTGCGCTACGCGGCTTTGATCAACCGAACCAGATCCGTCGGTCAGCAAAAACACTTCCGGCTGCAGGCGTTCTAACCAAGCGTGGAGCTTTAATTCATGGCCGGGGTGGGCGAATACGAACGCACATTTTGCTGAATGAATGGGGTGATTCAAAAGAAAGGCTTCGTGGGGCATCACTTTAATCGTGTTGTTGGAACTGTTATTGGATTTGCGGCAACACAATTGGGGTGCCCCTTGTGCCGTGGCGAATGCACACCCTATTAGGGCGCTAACCGTTCAATCGTCCATCGGCTATTAGAGCGCGTGTAGACGAATCGATCATGTAGGCGATGCACGCCGCCCTGCCAAAACTCGATGGTAGCTGGCTCCACTCGGTACCCTCCCCAGAAATCAGGCAATGGAATTTGTCCCTGCGCAAATTTTTCCTGCATCCGTTTAAACTGCTGCATCAACAGTTGTCGCGACGACACCGGGCGGCTTTGCGCCGATGCCCAAGCGGCCAATTGACTCTCCTTGGGGCGGCTTAGGAAGTACTTCAGCGACTCCGCGTGACCCACTTTATGCGCCACCCCAGTCACTTTGACCTGCCGCTCTAAGGAGTGCCAAGGAAAATGTAAGCTCACTCTTGAGTTAGTCGCTATATCTCGCGCCTTGCGGCTTTCGTAGTTGGTATAAAATACAAAACCGCGTACATCCACCTGCTTTAGCAACACGATACGCTGACTGGGCTGACCCTCTGCATTCACGGTGGCTATTGTCATAGCGGAGGGATCATGAATACCCGCATTAATCGCCTGTTCGAGCCAACGCTCAAACAGGCTTATAGGATCCTCGGTTAGATCCTTACGCTGCAAACCCTCCTGCATATATTCCCGCCGCAGGGACTCCAAATTAACCATACATATCACCGGTCGCTTTAACCAAGTTATTCAATTGTTTCTCTATTCGATGACGATGAGCCAGTGGTTTCAAGTCAGTGTAACCGACTCCCCCTTTATAAAACTCACGCACTCTACTCTTTGGTGATTATCTCGCATTTGTAAAAACGCCTATCACCTTCAGCTAACTTTTGCGCTAGCTTAGGGAGCAAGGTCGCCATTTTATCGAATAATGTCCACGGTGGATTGATCACAAAAATTCCCGCTGATGTCATACCTCGCGCCGTAGTGTCAGCCGCAAGACCTAACTCAAACCGTTGGATATTGTTGATGCCGCTTTTTACCAACCGACGTTCCATATTCTGTATGGTCAAACGATTAACCACTGGGTACCAGATCGCGTAGATGCCTCGACTGAATTTTTTATGCGCGGCGATCGTACGATCAATCACTTCATCGTAATCGGTTTTTACCTCATAGGATGGGTCAATCAAGACGAGTCCCCGGCCAGACGTGGGCGGCAATACTGCTTTCAGTCCGTCAAAGCCATTTTCGCACCGAACTCTAACACGACGCCCATCCGTCATTGTTTTGTGCAGCAATTGATAATCTTGTGGGTGCAGCTCAAACAACCAGGCGCGGTCTTGCGATCGTAAAAAAACGTTGGCGAGCATCGGCGAGCCAGGATAATAATTCAACTCAGCGGCTTGGTTAAACGATTGTACCGCCGCAAAATATGCGCCTATTTCGGGAAAATCACGCGCGTTTAACTTACCGATGCCGTTAGTATGCTCTTGTAGTTTCTGCGCATTACTTGATTTTAAATGGTACAGACCCGCACCTGCATGGGTATCGATATACTCAAACGGTGTTTCTTTGAGTGTTAAATGCGTCAGTATTTCAACCAACACGATGTGTTTCAACACATCCGCGAAATTACCAGCATGAAATGAGTGTCTATAACTTAACAAGGTACGTGTCCTAAAGAAATTGCCAACCGCAGCTCTAGCTTAGGCGGGGTGAGAGTTTAGACGGGGCGCGGAGTCGTCGCGTGGTCCACCCATTGTTGCTCAAAATGCGCAAACGCATCGGATGCACATGCAAACGGGACTAAAGCCTCTAAGGTCTTGAGTGTGGGGTAGATCATCTCAATATCCACTTTAGCGCGCGCAAGCGCTTGGGCCGGTGAAATCCAAAAACACGTTTCCAACTCTTGATTGCAAGGCGAGCCTTCCACATTAGCGGGTAATACGCTTAGAAAAAAATGCGTATCAAAGCGTGCCGGTGCAAAAGCGGGCGTAACCCGTCGACCTATATAGGTGAGTTGATCAAATGCCACGCTCAGTTGGTGCTCGACTAAAAAGTCATTAAAGCTTATTTGCTTAGCATTGAGCAACTCGCGCTCAGCGGCAAAGGCGTCGCAATCGCCTCCCACAAAACGGCCTTCATCGTCATAAGCCAACAGCAAACCAGATTCCTCAAACGCTTCCCGCACGGCCGCTACCCAGTAGGCGTGCGCATGATGCGGGCCAGCGAACTGTTGTTGCTTCGCCAAGACTTGCATGGTGCGCGTGTGGGTCGACGTTGCTACGTGATTGTCTTGAGCATCGACTACACCACCTGGAAACACATGCAGGCCAGAGAATGTTCCGCCCATTCGTCGCCGCATGAGCAGTACTTCCAGCCCGCTCTCGGCAGTACGTACTAAGCATACGGTAGACGCTGGTTTAATGAGTTTAGTCACAATCAAGACACAGATGAATAAGGTAAACGCAGACGGCACGGATCTAGCGTGCGAGCGCCGCCGTATTAGCATTATAGCTGGGTAAAAAAGACTCGTTGGCGCGCGCGACTAAACTAAAACCCTTAAAGGCTACACGTCGCATAAGTGGATTAGTAATGTGATACAGCGTGCCCATTTTGGCGGACACCTCTTGTACTTTACGAGTACGGGCAAAGCGTGACTGTTGATACACACGAAGCCCATCAGCCATCTGGCTCTGCTGCGCAATGGCTCGGTCGAGTATACGCGCATCCTCAATCGCCATAGCGGCACCTGAAGCCATAAATGGCAAACTCGCATGGGCCGCATCTCCTAGCAGCGCTACTCTCTGAGATACCCAGTTGCGCAGCGGTGCATGGTCATACAGCGCCCAACGAAAACAGTGCTCCTCGCGCGCCGCGTCCACAATGGCTTGTACCGTCGGGTGCCAACCTGCGAAGTCGGCCTGCAGCTCCGACCAAGGTGCTTGGCAAACCCAGGAGTCATCGCTCCATGCAGGGTTTTCCACTACCCCCACCAAGTTGGCCAATTGTTGTTTGCGCAAGTAATAGAGCACGGCGTGCTGTTTGGGACCGACATAATTGGCGACTATCTTGTCGAGCCAGCCTGACGGCAATCGAGCGCTGGGCACAACCACTCGCCAAGCCACATGGCCCGTGAATTTAGGCGTGTTGTTACCGCACAGCTGTTGTCGCACGCGCGAGCGAATGCCATCTGCGCCAATCAGCAGATCGCCGCTAAATTCCCGCCCGTCCGCCAAGCGCACCACAACAGCGTCTCCGGCCGCGTCATTGGGTAATTCGGCATAGTCCACAAACTGCGCGTTTAGATGTATGGCATGTGGCGCGCGGATCCGCAGTGCTTGTTCTAATACGCCGTGCAGATCAGCGCGATGCAGGTGCCAATAAGGTGCTCCGTAGCGAGCTTGATAGGCCGCACCCAAGTTCATCTGGCTCAAAACCTGGCCACTCTGAAAATCTCTAAACTCTACGCGTTCAGGCTGCACAGCGTAGGGCGCAGCCGCATCAAACAGACCTAAGTGTTGCAACACCCGCACGGCGTTCGCACCACATTGCAAACCAGCACCAGCTTCAGCAAATGCTTCGCTTTGTTCAAACACTTGTACCGAATGGCCAGCTTGCTGCAGGCACAAGGCCGCAGTTAAGCCTCCTATACCACCGCCTACAATTAGTATCTTCACTCGTCGCTGCGCTTATTCAGGAATCACTCCCGCCGCGTACAAGCCCGCTATCTGCTCGGTGCTGAGCCCGAGGTCGGCGAGAATCGTATCGGTATCGGCGCCCTCCCGATGCGGTGGCTGTGGAGTGTCTAACGGGTGATGGGTAAACCTAGGCGCGGGTGCAGGTTGTACTATCCCACCTACCTCAATATAAGTACCACGCGCTTTGTTGTGAGGGTGTTCGGGCGCTTCGGTAAAGTTCAAAACTGGCGCAAAGCACACTTCAGTGCCTTCCATCAAGGCACACCATTCATCGCGCGTTTTGGTTTTAAATACATCTGCTAAAGCCGCCGCTTTGGCTTCCCAACCAGCCGGGTCAAGCTGGTCTTTAAACTCAACGGGATCCAACCCGGTCATTTCTAATAACAACCCATAGAACTGGGGTTCGATAGAACCGATTGCCACGTGCTTACCATCCGCGGTCTCGTAACATCGATAATAGTGCGACCCGCCATCCAAGCCATTGGACGCGCGCTGTGGATTCCAAATTCCCAAATTATGGAACGTGTGCACAATCGACATAAGGCTAGCTGTGCCATCAGTAATGGCCGCATCGACCACATCGCCTTGACCGGTTTTTTGCGCTGCGTGCAATGCCGCCAGCATGCCCATCACTAAAAACAGGCTGCCACCGGCATAGTCACCCACCAAATTAAGCGGTGGTAAGGGTCTTTCGCGTTCGCCTATCGCGGCCAAACTTCCGGTCAGCGCAATGTAGTTTAAATCATGCCCCGCCACTTTAGCCAAAGGACCCGTTTGCCCCCAGCCGGTCATTCGCCCATACACTAATTTACGATTACGCGCATGGCACACCTCTGGACCGAAACCTAATTTTTCGGCCACACCCGGACGAAATCCTTCGACCAACATGTCGGCGTTGTCGATCAGATCCAACAAAATCTCTAGCCCTTGTGGCGTCTTGAGATTAAGTGCAATCGAGCGTTTGCCACGACAATTGATATCAATTTTGGCGGGAAAACTAATGCCGCTGGGTTTGCGCGAGCGCTCAACCGTGATGACCTCGGCGCCCATGTCAGCCAGCAACATCGTCGCGTAAGGGCCTGGCCCAATTCCTTTTAATTCAACAATCTTAATTCCCTGCAAAGGTCCCATAATTTTCCAATACCTATTTGAGTAATTGACCGCGTCGAACTTTTGCAATGCTGGTCATGGTGGCGGTTAGTTGACCTTGAGCGTTGCGCAATTCGG
>CAYGNS010000053.1:0-9142 GCA_964351295.1 uncultured Gammaproteobacteria bacterium | reverse complement strand
AACAAATTAAGCGCGCGTTACATCGCACTTCCGGAAATGCCACCCAGGCGGCCAAGGAGCTCGGAATTGCCAAGAGCACTCTTTATTTAAAGGTAAAAAAACTCGGGCTCGCAGAATTTCTTGATTCTCAAAGAACGATCTTCAAGTAATATCTTGGTGTCTAGCCGGTTGCTTGCATCCTCTCTCAGCTGTTCGCTTTGTCAAACGAAGCGATCTTGGTCACACCTAATCGCGCAGCGGAGAGATCTCGTAGTTCCACCGAACCGGAAGGCTTTTAGGAGCGCGAACGAGGCGCTTATCAAACACGCCCGCGATCGACGGGGATTCGCCGACCAACCACAGGTCAACAATCATCAGCTTCCCACTACCGCCCACGCCATTTATTTGACATTTCAGAACCGGTTCTTTGCACCGCCATCGGTGCGTTCCCGGAGGCAAGTGACAAACACCTATAGTGAGGTGGTATTCGTTTGCTAGTCGCTGAAGCTCACTCCTCCAACTGATGCTGAGCCGTCCGATCCCTTCACGGGCGTCGATTATAATCAGAAACTCCTTCGCGCCCGAGCAATACGCGTCTCCCACGCCGCACCACCACGAGCGCAGCAGTTCAATGGACAGCCGAACAATGGTAGCGCTCATACTGGAAGCGCGTTTCCTGGCGCGAGCAGCAATATTCACAAAGTTTTTCTTTTGGCTGTCGCGGACCTGTAATGAAATCACAGGGTAGCCTGCGACTCGATAAAATTCTGCCTTCCGTGACACAAACTGAAACTGAGCGTCTCTGTTAAGAACATCTTTTGAGTTGCGCCCGACCGATCGCAACTCAAAATTCATGTCGGACAAGAGGCCGTGAACTGAACGCTGGCTTACGTTGTGACCCATCTGCCGAAGTTCGGCTGCCAGTTGTGTCGTGCTTTTACATGTCCAAAGGAGAGGTTGCTCACGCGACCTCGTCGCAGAAAATCCGATGAGCCGCTGCAAGTCACCCAGCAGACTGCCGTCAAGAGCCGTCAGTTTTTTTCGGCCACCGCCAGGCGCACGCCGCCTTCTGGGCGTATCAGACATTGTTACTCCCGCGCCAATTTCGAGCTGTTTTTCATGCCCTGTTACAGAGTGCCACAAAGCGCAGAATGGTGCGTCGCCGCCGTCTAACGAACAGCAACTCCCCAAGGCTGTCGCCCAACCTTGATGGATTTGATCGCGGTCAAAGTCTCGATATCTACTACGCTAACGTCGTTGGAAAGCCCATTCGTAGTAAATAACAATCGATCATCTGGCGTTATCGCGAGATGCCACACCCTCTGTCCCACGAGAATATATTTTACTACCTGTAAAGTGCTCACGTCGACAACTGCAACCCGATTTGACGGTCCGAGAGCAACGAAACTGATGTTGCCTTTTTTAGTGAACCGAATACCTACGGGTTGAATCGCATCTTTAGGAACGCCGGGAATGTCAAAGGAGATCTCCCCCAGCCGCCTACGCGATGCAGTATCTATGGCGGTCACAACGCCACCGATTTCCGATGAGACCCAGACTGTATTCCCATCGGAAGTAAACTCTGCGACGCGAGGCCTCGCCTTTACAAGAACGTTATCGATGAGCTCCAACGATGACATATCAATAAAGTGGGCAAAGCTTGTGGTTTCAGATGTGGCAACGGCCAAATCGCCTTTCGGCGACACCCCTAATCCCTCTGGTTCAACGCCGACAGGAATTCGTCGAATAATTTCGCCATTTCCAATCTTGGCAACGCTTACCAGATTGTCATCTTCGTTAGTTGTCAGCAAATATTCTTCATCGATCGATAGCGCTACCTGTTCGGGATCCGGAAGCTCCGAGATCACACCGATTTGATGACCGGTATCTGGATCGAAAACTTGAACGCTGTTGTCGTCACTTGAGCAGACAAATAATTTGGAACCGTCCCTTGAAATAACAATACCTCTTGGGCGTTTCCCTACCTGGAATGTCCTTTCCACCCGCAACGACCTAGCGTCAATCACCGAAATGGTGTTGTCCTTTTCGTTGGTGACGAATATCTCATGGGCTTGGGCACTCGCGATGTGTACCAACGCGAGCAAACAAGCGCCGCTTAAGGGGCCGCGAGCCATTTTGTTCCTCCTTACGATGGCAGGGAGTGCCTGAATGCCGCCGGGCTTTCGACTCTTATGGAGGCGGCACAGGCCCCTTGAAATCGACGGAGAGGGATTTGATGTATGCGACCAGCTTCCAGATATCTTCATCTGGCATTGAGCCACCCCACGGGGGCATAACGTTGGACCCGCGTACGCGGCCGTTAGTAATGACGTTATGAATGGCTTCTGGCTTCCAACCCGATCGCTCGGTGAAGGATTTTACTTTTCCACCTTGCCCTTTCTGTCCGTGGCAATACGTGCAGGCGGAGTTAAATTTTTCCATTCCTTCGTTGATCCAATCGGATCGACGGAGTTCGTCCTCAGTGTACGTCTTGTCACCATTCCCCGCAGCGGCGGCGGCCTGGGTTGTTTCAAAGCAGCACGCGCTTGCGGCCGCCGCCAAGGCCAAAAGCACGCGGTTATATTTAGATGCGAGAGTGCGAATGGGAGCTTTGGTCATTTGTTGATTTTGCCTTTACTGAGTGAATTTGGGGGCGGCAGCCTTATACCGCCCCCAACGCGCGCGACGCCCCTATTCCACTGTGAAAGCAATGACAACCGCACCGCCACGGACGTTCTTGAAGTCCTTCCAAACTGTGGAACCGAAACCGGGGAACAATGCGCCGAAGCCGCTCGGGACAACGATGTACTGCTTGCCACCGGCCATGTAGCTAACAATTCCGGCGCGGATACCGGATCCGGTTTGGAACTTCCACAACTCTTTTCCATCCGCAGCGTCAAACGCGTGCACAAAGCCTTCACTGTCGCCATTGAAAACCAAGTCGCCTGCGGTCGAAAGAACGGGGCTCAGGCTTGGATTTTTGTAGTCGACGCGCCAGGAAAGTTTGCCCGTGATAGGGTCAAACGCCTTTAGATAAGCAGCAGGCTCCTTTCCGGGCGGCGCAACAATGTCTAGTTCGGCAGTACCGAAATACGGTTGTGAGAACGCGAGCTTGTCGACGTCCATTGCAGTTGATTTGACCCAATTGCATGCTTCGTGGCCGGTGCTATACCAAAGACCAGTTTTTGGACTGAAAGAGCCACCATTCATGCTTCTTGCACCCAACAGACTTGGGCAGAATAATTTCTTCTCGGTTTCGTTCGGCTCGTTACGTTTTCCGAGCTTACCTGTCTTTGGGTCGATCTTGTCCACCCAGTTGACGTTCTCGGCAAACTGCCAAACGTTGATAACTGAGCCGTCCGCCTTGTCGAGCACTGTGACAAACCCACCCTTGTTGAGGTGGAACATCACGTCCTTCCCATCATGCTGCACAGATACGAGCTCATTTTGTGAATCGTAATCCCATACGTCATGCGGCACTTCTTGATGGTGCCATACCAAACGGCCGGTCTTGGGTTCTAGTGCAATTACGGAAGCAGTGTAGAGATTGTCGCCAGGCCGGCTAGGCCCGTGCATGTCGGGGGCGGGGTTAGAGGTACCAACGTAGTAGAGCTTAGTGACCGGATCGTATTGCCCCGGCATCCAAGCGCCACCTCCGCCGACCTTCCGAGATTCAGGCGACCAGCTATCAGGTTCATCCCTAAGCACCTCGAACGTCCACAAAAGTTTCCCGTCCTTGAGGCTGACGCCGTAAATTTGTCCCCTTTGAGCCAAGTCGCCACCGGTCTTGCCTATGATGGCCACACCATCGGCGATCGTCGGAGGTGACGTGAAGTTGCAGCCATGGCAGTCCTTCGGCTGCGTCAATTGAATCTGCCACGCCTCGGTGCCATTCTTTTGGTCGACCGCCATCAATCGGCCGTCCGACGTACCAAAAATTACTTTGCCGTCGGCGACTGAAACACCTCGGTTATAGGGTGAGAAGATCGACTTCAATGCGTCTTCATCGAGCTCTGTAACAAACTGCCAGATCTGCTGACCGGTCGCAGCATCAATCGCGAAGACGCGATTATTCGAAGCGCTGTAGTACATGACGCCATCGACGACGATGGGGGTCGCCTGAATGCCGGCAGAGATGTCGCCCGGCTGATGCATCCAAGCGACCTTCAGCTTGGAGACATTGGATTTGTTGATCTGGTTAAGCGGGCTATAGCGCCACGCTCGATAGTCTCCGTTGAACTCTCTCCAGTTTCCGTCGGCATCTTGCGCTTGCAGCGAGGAAGCGCACGTCACTACTCCCAGGGCAGCGCAAAGCGCGAGCCCATATCCATACCTCATTGAAGTTTTCCTCCGTACGTTTTTTAAGTTTGGTTCCGCGGTTCCGTATCTCCGGGAGGCCGCTCCGCCCGACCGATAGCCCTGGCCGCGATGTGTAGGAGCAATGGCCGTGCCATTCCTCTAGGAGGCTCGATCGAATTGTTTGAACCACATTCTAGCAACAATAAATATTGCTTCCCGGTGCAGTTCCAACGATGTCTGTTTCGCTTGTTTCAATCAGATTGTCGCCGACGTCGACGATGGCGCAATTATCCTCCATGTTCAGCGCGTGAGACAAAAATTTCATAAGCACTATCGGTTGTTGATCCTTCGTTATCCCAGGGGCAGTGTGCGTAGGATTGATCCATCCGCTGCTGCAAGAGCAACGATTAAGTACGCCCAACCCATAGCGTTGGACGTCGCAATCTATCGGCACATAATTATTTTTGCTGTATTTTACGTTTGAACCAGAAAATTTGCAGGCGCGCCGCCCGTCGCGTACGACTTTCGGCCGGTTAAAGAAGGAATTTCGGACGCCGCACTGCGTCTGGGGCTACTGTTCTGTCCGCTGTGGTTTCGTTTAGGATCGTGAGTCATTGGAGGGCGGCGCCGAGATCCCAGGAATGCGTCAGCGAAGCAAGAGGATTGCTTATTGGCCGCTTTTTTGGTGCTTCAGAAAAATGCGGATGCGACTAGGCAACAGCGGCGTAGTGTCCGCTCAGGCCAAGTGTCGCTGATTTGGTTGTTGTGCGACTGATCGTGTCCCACTGAAGCTTCTCAGACCCGATCGCATCCCCATGCGTCGCCATGAAGACGTTCTGCATCAACGAGTGCCGGAAATTGGCTATTGCGAGCGTTTGATTTGTCGCCGAGTAGAGCGGTATAAGTTCGCGACACCTCGCGAAGCGGGTGGACGAGTGCTGCGCATGAATGTAGCGCATTGAAAATTGGCAATCAAATCGAAGGGTAAGTGCCGGGAGAATTCCAGCCGGCTGACGGGAGCCAGGCCGGCTGAAATTCCCCGCGCGTTGCGACGGGTCTATGACATCGCACGCTTCTCGTTGTCTCAGAAGCTTATGACGGCGCCAGCCAAGAACATCTGCAGATCTTCAAATGACTGCTTGCCCGTCACGGTCCTTGCATTATTGGCAAAGTCGGCATCTAGCTCATGCATGCGCCAATTAGCGTAGAGGCTCATTGCCGCTGCGTCGATGTCCTGCACGATGCCAACACCAATTCGCGTAACAGTCGAACCGGATATTCCCGTCGTGGCGTCTAGAGCGCAAGCGGTTGCAATGTTGCTGCCCGTTGTTCCACCAAAAGCGTCGCAGGTCGCGCCTGGGTGCGTGCTCTCGCTCAGATTGCCGTACATATCGAAATTTTGACCGTACTCACCGTAAATGTGTGTCGCGCCTAACTTGTTGAGCATCGGCGACCAGCCCGCTTTAAGGTAGTAGTGCTGACCATTCG
This sequence comes from uncultured Gammaproteobacteria bacterium, assembly GCA_964351295.1. Lineage (GTDB taxonomy): Bacteria > Pseudomonadota > Gammaproteobacteria > Arenicellales > Arenicellaceae > Arenicella. The sequence goes on along the minus strand of CAYGNS010000053.1, from coordinate 3,376 downwards.
GCACCCCTTGCGTGTCGGTGTCCTCGTGACCGTATACGCCGTGGAACCAAAGATTAGTCGGTGTATGCTTCACAGTGAGGCCAAACTGAAAATATCCGGTGTCGACGACGGGAATACCCAAAGCCCCGCCATTGCCCGAATTTTCCGTATAGGCCGCTCCAGTGGCCAACTTGAACCCGCCGCCTTCGCCGGCATATTTGAGGCCGACACTCCAGACATCGTCTTCACCCCACGAAGCAGATCCAGCGAAGCCAGCAATGGTGGGAGTATCGTATCGCACGGAGTTGGTACGTACGCCGGCACAGTCTCCCGCAATACCGAACCCGATTGTTTCACACCAAAGAAAAGACTGCCACGTCCCACCGACACCGTCACCGTAACCTGATCCGGTAGCCCCCTTGGGCCTCAGCTTCATGAAAGGCCCGTCGAATGTAACCGTGTTTGCCTGATAAAGCGTTCCGGTGAAATCAGTAAGAATTGCCCAATTGTCGCCGGTTCCACTTTGAAGACCCACGGAAACCTTTCCGTAGCGGTCGCTATCGATAAACCAGTACGAGTTTTCCGCTGTGACCGAGCCAACACCGGCCGTAGTGTCCTGGCTACTCAGCAAGCTGTCTGCTGGGTCCATGTAAAGAGCTACGGTATAGCCCGCCTTCCAACCCGGAGAAATATCAGCGCTTCCGCTGATGACAACGTGGGACGCTAAATCTGTCGCCTTATCGACGACATAGACATTGCTCTCGTTACCGTCGTCAAAGTAATAAAGCTGTTGGCTAACCCACCCGGAGATCGTGAGGCTGACCTTGCGATTACCCTTTCGGGCGGTCGTCGCCTCGAGTTCCGCAATTCGCTCCTCCAAGTCCGCGCAGCAGTTTCCCCCGAGATCTGCTGCCTGCGTCGACGTAGGCAGCGACACCTGCATCACCCCCGCCGCGACTCCCACACTAAACCAAACTCGTTGTCCCCCGTACATTGGCTGTTCCTTTCGTTGATGTGACAGCAGTCTTTTGTTTCGCCTCCACCTCGTAGATCGCAAAGGTCGAACCCCCATAGGCTTCGGTGGAAATATTGAACGCTCACCTTCACAGGGTCAGATTTGCAACCATCGCGCCAATCGCAGCGGGACTTCCCGCGGAGCAAACGGATAGTCGAATCCCGAATTGCACCGCCTATAATTTCTTCCGACAATTCAATGAGGCTCACGGATGAAAGGAGGCCTCGGCTTCAGTTCCTCCCAAACATAGGCCCTTCGGGTTGCGGCAAAGCCACATTTTTTCGTCCGACCTCATTGAGACCAATCCAGATGCGTTCGAATTTCGCACTCTCGATCCGTCCGATATTCATCCGCCTCAAGCGTCCATTAACGTGTCCCGTGGTTGCTCATGCGCGCGTTCGCACAGCAAAAAATCACAACGGTGCAGCGTGCTCGCCAGATTGAGCTAGCGTTCGCAATTGCATCCATAACACCTGCATTGCGCAGGCGTTTTTTCAAATGACACGCGCTGGTCTTCTCGCCGACCAGGCTTGGTCGTCTGTCGACTGTTTGGGCTTCCAGGATGTGCAGGCGCAATCTGGCTCATGCTCATGGCACGACTGTTGCTGAGGGGCTTTTGACCCCGTCATTCACGGCAATCAATGCCGACGCGGTTAGGGACAAGCCCAGACAAAATCGGGCAATTTGCGGAGGGAACAAAAGAATGAATGCTAACGCTCAGAGCGAGCGCGCGGACGCACGCGCAGTCGACGCCGTTATTGTTGGCGCCGGCTTTGCGGGATTGTTTATGCTTCATCGCTTGCGAACGCTTGGCCTGTCGGCATTGGTTATCGAGGCCGGTACTGGTGTTGGAGGTACGTGGTATTGGAACCGCTACCCGGGCGCTCGTTGTGATGTTGAAAGCGTGGAGTATTCGTATAAGTTCTCTGATGCACTTCAGCAGGAATGGACGTGGAGCGAAAGGTATGCAACGCAACCTGAGATCCTTCGCTACCTAAATCACGTCGCCGATCGCTTCGATCTCCGTAAGGACATCACGCTCAACACCCGTGTGTTGTCTGCGCATTTCGACGATACGTCGGAGCGCTGGACAATAAGCACCGACACGGGCGCGACATTTGACGCGCAGTTCTGCATCATGGCGACCGGTTGCCTTTCCATGATGAACAAACCCAAGCTTGACAATCTGGAAGCGTATAAGGGCGCAATCTACTATACGGGTGAGTGGCCACACGCTGGAGTCGACTTCACCGGCAAGCGGGTTGGCGTTATTGGGACCGGATCGTCATCTATCCAATGCATTCCCATCATAGCCGAACAGGCTGCGACGCTTACAGTGTTTCAACGGACGCCTGGATATTGCGTGCCGGCCCGTAATGCGCCGCTCGATCCTGCCGAAGTCCAGCACATCAAGGCCAACTACGCCGAGTTTCGCAAGAAAAACGAGAGCTTCGCATTTGCGTTCGACTTGGGCAACCCGAAGCCTTCGGCGAAGTCCGCGTCGGTTGAAGAGCGCCAAAGAGTTTTTGAAGAATGTTGGCGGCGCGGCGGCCTGCGCTTTTTGGGATCGTATGAGGATCTGATCATAGATCGGGAATCCAACGATATCGCGGCCGACTTCCTGAAAGAAAAAATTAAGGAAATTGTTCAAGATCCGGGCGTCGCAAAGAAGCTTCTTCCAACAATCACCGTCGGCTGCAAGCGGCTGTGTTTGGACACCAACTACTACGCTACGTACAATCGCCCAAATGTCACTTTGGTGGATATAAAAGAGTCGCCTATCGCGCGTGTGTTGACGCACGGCTTGGCGACCACGGAAAAAGAGTACGATCTTGACTGCATCGTGTTTGGAACTGGTTTCGACGCGATGACCGGCGCGCTGAATCGAATCGACATTCGAGGACGCCAAGGATTCGCGCTTAAAGATAAATGGGCCGAGGGGCCGCGAGCCTATTTGGGTCTGGCCAGCGCCGATTTTCCGAACATGTTCTTCGTATCTGGACCTGGAAGTCCGTCTGTCCTTACTAACATGGTCCCATCCATTGAGCAGCACGTGGAGTTCATCGGCCGCTGCCTTGCTCACATGAAGGCATTCAATGTGACGTCCATCCAACCTTCCCAAGAAGCCGAAAATACTTGGGTAGATCACGTGAACTCTGTTGCGGATGGCACGCTGTACCCAGGATGCAATTCTTGGTATCTCGGCGCAAACGTGCCCGGAAAACCTCGCATCTTCATGGCACTCGTGGGGTTCCCCGACTATGTAAAAAAGTGCGAACAAGTCGAAAGTAGTGGCTACGAGGGATTCATCCTTCGCAGGAAAAAATCAAATTTTGACGCTGTCGCGCGCTAAACCGGGGGAAAGTAGCCATGACCTATTAC
>CAYGNS010000052.1:364-9232 GCA_964351295.1 uncultured Gammaproteobacteria bacterium | reverse complement strand
CCTCAGCCAATAAAGAGCCCTCAGCCAATAAAGAGCCCTCAGCCAATAAAGAGCCCTCAGCCAATAAAGAGCCTTCAGCCAATAGAGAGCCTTCAGCCGCTATAACACCCTCACATGCATCTTCCCATGTGAACGAGATGCCAAGCCCGAGCCCCGCAAACATAGGGCACTCGCAAGGTTCTGGATCATCCACTCAGACGCCGCAGAAACCTGTCAATCAAAGTATCGTGGCGGTGCAGCTAGCAGGGAATAATGAGTGGGGCGAAATTGTTGAGCAATCCGATTTAATGGGCATGTCCAAAGAGTTGGCCATGCACTGCGCTTGCGAGAAGCTGGGTGACGATGAAATACGGCTGTCGTTGGCCCCACATAACCAATATATATTTAAGGAGGCGCGTTTAGACGACATAAAGGCTGCGATGTCGACCCTGTTTAAGCGGCCGATGTCGGTAAAGTTAGAGATCGAAGAAAGCGATCGCGAAACGCCTGCCGAATGTTTAGCGAGGTTAGGCGTGCAACAGCTGGAGCAAACGCGCGATAGCTTACAAAAAGAGCCTGGGTTGCAAGCTCTGATGAGCGAATTTGACGCGCAGATCGACCAAAGTTCGGTTGAACCCTACGCGGCGGGTTCATCTCGTGGTGATAAACTCTAATCGTTAGTTCAGTATAGTGTTTGTATGCTGATAGCCTTCCAGCGTCTCTCGCGCTGAACTTATTTAAATATCTAGCAACATTCCCTGATTAGCACACTCCCTAATTAGCACATTCAAGAGGACAATAATGAAAGGTGGACTTGGCAACATTATGAAGCAGGCGCAAGCCATGCAGGAAAATATGCAAAAAGCGCAAGCGGAGCTGGCAGCCATCGAGGTTGTCGGCGAGGCGGGCGGAGGGCTCGTAAAGCTAACTATGACGTGTCGGCATGACGTGCGGCGAGTGCAAATCGACCCCAGCTTGATGAGCGACCCAGATGATCGCGAAATGTTAGAAGACTTAATTGCGGCCGCCATGAACGACGCCGTTCGTCGCGTTGAAAAAACCGCCGAAGAGAAAATGGGTGGGCTAGCAAGCGGCTTTAATATTCCAGGCATGAAGCTGCCTTTTTAAAGCGCTAATGTCCACTTCCAAAGCTATCGAAGCGCTCAAGGATGCTCTTAAAGCCCTGCCCGGGGTTGGCCCCAAAAATGCGCAACGAATGGCATTTCATCTAATGGAGCGTGATCGCGAAGGGGCGAGGGCGATTGCAGCTTCCCTGCAGTATGCGCTGGAACATGTGGTCACGTGCCAGCGTTGTAATACGTTTTGTGAAGGTGAGCTATGTGAAATTTGCGCTTCTGTAAAACGCGACAGTCAAATACTTTGCGTGGTCGAGACTCCGGCCGACTTGCAAGCCATAGAGCAGGGCGGCAGTTATCAAGGGCTATACTTTGTGCTCATGGGTCGGCTGTCGCCACTTGAGGGCATTGGACCTGAAAAACTCGCCTTTGCGTTATTGCGCGAGGCCGTTGCTCGGTATGCGCCGAATGAGGTGATTATCGCCACGAATATTACAGCCGAAGGAGAAACAACGGCCGAGTATGTGCAGCAATTATTAGCACCGCTCGGGGTGAATATTACGCGCCTTGCGCGTGGAGTGCCGGTGGGGGGCGAATTAGAATACATGGACCAACGCACGCTGGCCGCTGCATTTAAAGATCGGCGCAAAGCGGAATAATTTTTTGCATGATCGCAACCGAGGTTTGCTATTACCGCGTACCTTACTTTTTTTGAATTAATATAAACGGAGATTACTTTGCCACAGCAATATGATGCATTTGTCTGGATGGATCTGGAAATGACGGGTCTAGACCCAGAACGCGATCGAATTATTGAGATGGCAACCATCATCACAGATCCGGATTTGCGGATAGTCGCCGAAGGTCCTGTTCTGGTTATTCATCAAGAGACAGCCTTGTTGGACTCTATGGATGAGTGGAATACGCGTACACACACGAAAACGGGTTTAATCAATAAGGTAAAGTTGTCGCGAGTCACGGAGCGTCAAGCCGAAATCGAAACGCTCGATTTTATTCAACGTCATACTTACAAAAACCGTGCACCCTTGTGCGGAAATTCCATCTGTCAGGATCGACGGTTTTTATACAAATACATGCCTGAGCTTAGCGAGTGGCTGCATTATCGAAACATTGACGTTAGTTCCTTCAAGGAGGTGGCTAAGTACTGGGCACCAGAAATGGCCGCTAATTTTGATAAACGCGCTTCGCATCAGGCACTTGACGACATAAAAGAATCAATTGAAGAGATGCGCCATTATCGAGACCATTTTATTCTTGACGAAAATCAGGACTACTAACGTGCCACACACAATACGAGGTTGACCTATTCATGGACTTGTTTGAGTCATTAAGTGCCAAACACATCGAGTTTATTAAGGCGCAAAAGCTGTTTTTTGTGGGAACTGCTGGTGCAGAGGGTCGTGTAAACGTGTCGCCGAAAGGGTTGGACTCGTTGCGCGTTAAAAGTTCGACTGTGGTGCGTTGGCTTAATCTGACGGGCAGTGGTAATGAAACCGCCGCCCATGTGTTAGAGAATCAACGTATGACGCTCATGTTTTGCTCGTTTGACAAGCAACCGTTGATTTTACGTCTGTATGGAAGCGCCACCATGATCTCGAGTGATGACACGAGGTGGGAAGAAGCGATCGCGGATTTCGCTGATTTTATTGGCGCGCGCCAAATTTTTGAACTCAAGGTAGAGCTGATTCAAACCTCGTGTGGTTACGCAGTACCTTATTACGATTTTATGGGTGAGCGTGACACGCTCAATAAATGGTCTGCCAATAAAACTCGCCAAGGTATTGTTGATTATCAACAAACTAATAACCGCGTGAGTTTAGATCATAAACCCACAGGACTCCCCGAAGCCAAGTGACGCGCTTCTGGCCCTAGGCTGCAATCTGCGCGAGCGCCCATTCTATGTGCTCTTTGACTAAGTCCGGTGCGGTCTTTAGTCGAGCGTCCAGACTATTCACGATGAGCGTTCGCTCAGACGCGGCGAGATTGTTTTCGCGTAAAGCATTGCCCAATGCGGTGGCGAGATTGCGTTGCCACAATGTATAACCAATTCGGCGGATCGCACTGCCTTCGGTTAATTTGAGAAAGTCTGTTTCGTTCCAATTAAACAGCTCAACGAGGTCGCGATTAGTCAGATCTTTGCGGGGGACAAAATCGTTTTCGCGCGCCGCCTGCGCAAATTTATTCCACGGGCACACTAGTTGGCAATCATCGCAGCCATACACTCGGTTGCCTATTAACGCTCGTAAAGGTTCTGGAATAGACCCTTTGAGTTCAATGGTTAGATAGGATATGCACAGGCGTGCATCGAGTTGGTATGGGGCAACGATTGCATTAGTCGGGCAATCGATAAGGCATTGCGTACAACTACCACAGTGGTTGCTGGCGGGGATATCAATGGGTAATGGCAGATCTGTGTTGATTTCGCCCAAAAAGAACCATGACCCGCTTTTTGCGTTGATCAGATTCGTATGCTTGCCAATCCAGCCCAAGCCCGCTTTTTGTGCGATGGCCTTTTCCATAACGGGTGCGCTGTCGGTAAACACTCTATATCCAAACTCGCCCACTTGCTGTTCGATCCGCATCGCGAGTTTTTGTAACCGTGAACGCAACACTTTATGGTAATCCCGCCCCAAAGCATAACGCGAGATGTAACCCTTGGCGCTTTGCTTAAGCACTTGTGCTGCGTCACGCATGCCCTCGGGGGCATAGTCCATACGCACGCTAATAACACGCGCTGTGCCCTCCACGAGTAGCTCAGGCCTGGTACGCTTTACACCGTGCTTTGCCATGTAGTGCATCTCGCCGTGAAAATCTTTGGCAAGCCAAGCATTTAGAAACTCTTCATGCTGCTCGAGATTGGTGTCACTAATGCCGAGTTGATCAAAGCCGAGCTCATTTGCCCACATTTTAAGTTGGGCCACTAGGCTCTGCAGCTCTTTTGATGTCAGATTGGGCTCTTTGGTTGCGTGTGGAGGTTGCGCTGTCATAATAGCCGCATCTTAAACTAAAGTCGGGGCCAAATGTCACAGCAATGGTAAGCGATCAGTCTATTTTTTCGAGTAGTGAGATACGCCAATCAGAGTTAGTGGAGCACGTTGCTTCACTGGCTGCAACGTATGCGCTGGCAGAGCGCTTTGCACACCAAATCACTTGGCCGGCTTGTGTGTACTTGCAAGGGGGCTTAGGCGCTGGAAAGACCAGTTTTTGCCAAGCAGTGATTGCCGCGCTCGGAAACTCAAGCCCTGTAACCAGCCCCACTTACAATTTGTTGCAAGAGTATCCAGTTAACCACGGCACGGTATACCACATGGATTTGTTTCGCTTGCATGAGCCGAGCGAATTAGAGTACTTGGGGCTTGCGGATCTATGGCAGGCACAGGCCGTCTTTTTGATAGAATGGCCTGATCGTGGAATTGGGTTTTTGCCCGATGCAACGCATATTATTACAATCACCGCCGATGAATCCGGCAATCCAGACGGTCGCACCATTCGCATTGAAGATGTTTCCTGAGCCATCAAAGCACATGCCATTACAGAGGTATAGACCTCCGCACGTCTTATGGGCGTTTGCCCTACTTTTGTGGTTACTCATGCGGACGCACTCTGTGGGTGCAGCATCAGAGCCGACCATAAATAACGTTCGTCTGTGGCATTCACCGAGTGAGACCCGCATTGTGTTTGATGCATCGGCTGACCTCAGTCATAAATTGTTTACGCTCACAAACCCTGATCGCTTAGTCGTCGATATCAGTGACGCGAAGTTAAGTGTTGCCCTGCCGCAAGTAGAAGCCAATGACATGATTACCAAATTACGCACCGGCGTGCCGAAGGCGAATGTGGTGCGTTTTGTGTTTGAGCTTAAGCAGGCGGTTGCGGTGAATAGCTTTCTATTGTCGCCCAACGAACTCTATGGCCACCGATTGGTGGTCGATGTAGCGCCGCGCTATGCTGAAGGCCTTGGCTTGGATACGCTAGAGGGCGAGGTGCCTCCTACAGAAAGTGTTGCACAAATGGTGGGGGGCGAGAATATGCTGAGCGCGACACAGGTAGGTGATACGAGTGCTTCCACGACACCGCCGTTACGCTCCAATCAATTTGTGGTCGCCATTGACGCCGGGCACGGCGGCGAAGACCCTGGTGCGATCGGTCATAGCGGCAGTAAGGAAAAACACATTACGCTCGCCATTGCTAACCGTTTGCGTGAAATTGTCGAGGCCGATCAAGGGATGACGGCGCGTTTGATTCGCACAGGGGATTATTTCATTAATTTACAGCAGCGGCGGATGATGGCGCGCGAACAGGGTGCAGATGTATTTGTGTCAATTCATGCCGATGCTTTTACTAAGTCATCGGCCCGCGGGTTTTCCGTGTTTGCCTTGTCGCAAAGCGGCGCTACTAGCGCAATGGCGCGTGCTTTAGCCGATAAAGAGAACGCCTCAGATTTAATTGGGGGTGTTAGCTTAGCCGATAAGGACGAAGTGTTGGCAAAAGTGCTCGTGGACCTGTCGATGAACAATACCATTAGCGAGAGCGTTAATTTAGGCGGACGTGTATTGCAAGAATTGTCGGCCATCGGCCACTTACACAGTAAGCGGGTAGAGCAAGCCGGTTTTATGGTGTTGAAGTCGGCGGATATGCCGTCGATTCTCATTGAAACGGGTTTTATTACTAATCCTAGCGAGGAAGCGCGGCTACGCTCTGCCGAGTTTCAGCAAAGAGTGGCGCAAGCAATATATACCGCGCTTTACCAGTATCGCCAACAAACACCCTATTTTGCCAATGCTAGTTATGTGGCTCCGAGCGTCGACGCGGTGGGTGCTGACCAAAGTGCGACGATTAAACATGTGGTGAAACGGGGCGATACGCTGTCAGAGATTGCAGACCGATACGGCACTTCGGTACGCGCCATTATGCAGAGTAATGGTTTACGCCGAGATACCGCGGTTCTGGGGCAGGAACTGCAGATCACCACGCGAAATACGGCGATACCGCAAAATCGGGCCGCGACCAGTGCTTCTGTGCCTTCGGTTCATGTCGTTGGCAGAGGTGATTCACTGTCTAAGATTTCGGCGCAATACAATATTCGCCTTGCCGCATTGCGGCGTTTCAATGCGCTTAAATCAGACCAACTCGTTATCGGTCAAAGAATCAAGCTAAGTGAATCGGGCCACGGTGCTGAGTCGCAGCAATTTGCATCCAACGCGGGTCCTGCAGTGCACCAGGTTGCCGAAGGCGATACTTTGTCGGAAATCGCTTTACGCTATCGCGTGTCCGTGCGTACGCTCAAAAGCTTGAACAATCTGAGTAGTAACTCAATTAGAGTAGGACAGAGCATAAAGCTTCGCTAGGCGCAACCGCTGAGCTCCACCGCACTCACCCAATTCGTGTCAAACTGGAATCGTTATGATCGCTGTACCACATCGCATTAAAGCGTTAGACCCTAAGCTCGTAAATCAGATTGCGGCGGGCGAGATAATCGAGCGGCCTGCCTCTATGTTGAAGGAGCTGATCGAGAATGCTTTGGACGCAGGGGCTACATCCATCGATATTGAGGTCGAAAAAGGCGGGATTAAACGTTTGAAGATTACCGACAATGGACACGGAATTCTAGAACATGACTTAGCCATGGCTTTGTCGCGACACGCTACAAGCAAAATTGAAGAACTCGCTGATTTGCATCAAATTGCAACCCTCGGGTTTAGGGGTGAGGCTTTACCCAGCATCGCTTCGGTTACCCGACTCAAATTAACTTCGCGAGCCAGCGAGGCGGAGCACGGCTATTTCGTGACGAGTGAGGGCGACAACATTACCGCAACGCCCACGCCTGTAGCCCATCCGGTGGGCACTACGGTCGAAGTGCGGGACCTGTTTTATAACACGCCGGCTCGGCGCAAATTCTTGAAGCAGGAGTCCACCGAAACAAAGCACCTAGAACAGGTGGTGCGCAAAATGGCGCTAGCCCGCTTTGATGTAGGGTTTCAGTTAAAGTCGAATGGGCGCATTGTTTTGCATTTGCCCGCTACACAACGTGCTGATCCAGCGCGGGTAAAAGCGGTGGCCGGTAAGGGTTTGAGTGAGCATAGTCAATGGTTTGAGGAGGAGCGCGGCGGTATGCGCTTATCGGGCTGGACGGCTATGCCCAGTTACTCGCGTAGCCAGCCTGATACGCAATTCTTCTATTTGAATGGACGGCATATCCGGGACAAAACCATTTTGCATGCCATTCGCTTGGGCTATCAAGACGTTTTGTTTCATGGACGGCATCCGGCCTATATTTTGTACTTAGATATGGACCCCGCGCTTGTCGATGTAAACGTGCATCCTACGAAACATGAGGTTCGTTTTAGTGACAGTCGCGCGGTGCACGGATTTGTTTACCGTTGCATCGGTCGCGTCGTTAATGTTAGCGCAGCCGAAGCGTCGAGCTTGCAGGTCGAGCAACCGGGCTTAGGGTCGGACAACTCGGCTAACTTTGTGCCGCGTCCGCAATTGACCGAGCAGATGGGGTGGCATCACGGTGAACTAAGACAGCGCCCGAGCCCAGCGCAGTTAGGCCAAGAGTTATTCGCATATGGTCAGATTGCAGAATCGGCGTTTCGCGCCGTGGCGCGCGAGACGGCGCTCACTGACTCGTTTTCGTCCATATCGCAATCAGCGCAACTTAGTGAGGTGGGGCACGCGCTGAATCAGCCACCGACGGATGTTCCGCCGATGGGTTATGCTATTGCGCAACTTAAAGGGATTTACATACTTGCAGAAAGCGCCCGCGGACTCATCTTGGTGGATATGCACGCTGCGCATGAACGCATTACCTACGAGCAACTGAAGGCGCAGCTGGACGCCAACGGCGTCGTTTCCCAACCTTTGCTCGTGCCTATCGCGGTGGATTTGAGCCAAGTGGAAATGGCGGCTTGGCATGAACATGGGCAAGTATTCGATGATTTGGGACTGCAGATCGAAGCGCTGGACGAAAACGTGTTAGCCATCCGCAGCGTGCCGCAAATCTTGGCGAAAGCGGATGTTGCGCAGTTGGTCGGCGACGTATTGGCGGATTTGGTTGTGCATGACAGTAGCGCGCGATTAGAGGCTCTAATGCATGAAGTGCTCTCCTCAATGGCCTGCCATGGTTCTGTTCGTGCTAATCGTACACTGAGCATTACCGAAATGAATGCATTGCTGCGGCAAATGGAGGTCACGCCTCGCAGTGGACAGTGCAACCATGGTCGACCCACATGGATTGAATTAAGCCTATCGCAACTTGATGGTTGGTTTAAACGTGGCCAATAAATTTGCGGTAAGCTCAACGCATTACGCCAACGTTCCTACAGACGGGCGCTGCGAGCGGCCAGTGGTGTTCATTATGGGGCCCACGGCAACGGGTAAAACCGACGCGGCGGCGGCGTTATCCGAGCGTTTTCCGGTCAGTCTAATCAGTGTCGATTCCTCGTTAGTGTATCGCGGCATGGATATAGGCACAGCTAAGCCCGATGCGCAGTTTTTAGCGCGCTATCCGCATCATTTAATCGATATTCGAAATCCTAACCAGACCTACTCGGCGGCTGAGTTCCATGCTGATGCCCTTGCTTTAATCCACCAAGCGCATAGCCAAGAACGCATTCCTGTGTTGGTGGGAGGAACTTTTTTCTATTTCAATGCATTGGAGCAAGGTTTAGATGATTTGCCAGCGGCACAAGACGAATTACGGCAGTCGCTACAGTCTGAGGCCGATGATATCGGCTGGCCGGCCTTGCATGCGCGTTTGAGGGCGTTAGATCCCGATACGGCGCAGCGC
>CAYGNS010000052.1:0-354 GCA_964351295.1 uncultured Gammaproteobacteria bacterium | reverse complement strand
ACCGATGCACAGCGTATTCAACGCGCACTGGAAATCATTTTAATCACAGGCAAGCCGATCGAACGAGCAAAGCGTCGCTCGAGGGAGCTAGCCGGCTGCCGAATCATTAAAGTTGGATTAAGTTTTTCGGATCGAACCGTCCTGCATAGGAGAATTGCTCTGCGTTATGCTCGCATGCTCGAGGCAGGGCTGGTCGACGAAGTAACGGCGTTGCTTGAATCTGGGGTAAGTGCCGATACAACGGCAATGCGTATGATTGGTTATCGGCAGATGCTTGAATTTTTACGAGGAGACATTACCTTAGAAGAGTCTCAGCAAAAAGGAGTAGCGGCCACTCGCCAGTTGGCCAAGCGT